>NZ_CP047393.1:1223659-1529573 GCF_009858175.1 Pontibacillus sp. HMF3514 | reverse complement strand
AGTGCAAATGAAGTAGTACGAATACCACCACCTACACTACTTGGGGATGCACCAATAAACATGAGTGCAGACATAATAAATTGAGTTTGCTCAGTAAACTGACTCACATCCATAGTTGACAACCCACCACTACGAGTTGTTACTGATTGGAATAGTGAATAAAATAGAATCTCATGCCATGACTTATCAGAAAAATAATGATTAATTTCTAACAAGCCAATTACGAGTGTACCTACCACTACAAGAACCAAAAAGGTGACCGTGGTTAGCTTGGTAAATAATGAAAATCTCATAAACCTTCTTTCCTCAACTGAAGAAAACAAATAATCTCTTACTTCAATTAATACAGGAAACCCAATGGCTCCTAATATAATTAAAACAATATGAATAAATTGCACAAAATAATCATCTTGGAATGGAATTAAGGATTGACCTGTAATATCAAAACCACCATTCGTTGTGGCACTAATAGAAGCAAAAAAACCTTGAAAATAAGCTTCTTGCCATGTAGGGAAATACTGTAAATAGTACGTTCCTAATATAAAAAATCCAACTAACTCAATAGCAAGAATCATAAATAATATTTGCTTAATTAAGCGGACCATGCCTTGGAAGTGTGTTTGGTTTTGGTCTGTCATAATTAACCTACGCTCACGTAGACCAATTTTCTTCCCTAAAACAATCCAAATAAACGTTCCAAGTGTCATGATACCAATGCCACCAAACTGAAGTACTGCTGCTAAAAGAAATACTCCAGTAACACTAAATGTCTCTGCTGTTGGTACGACTGTAAGCCCTGTTACACTAACAGCACTAACAGCTGTAAAGATTAGATCAACAAGTGAAAGAGATACTCCCTCTTTATGAGCCACAGGAAGACCTAATAAAATACAAGCCGTTATAGCGGCTGTACCATAAAATAATACGATAAGCTGAACGGGTGATAGGTTATTCATCCAGCGTAAACTACGTTGTCTTACCCACATACTAGTTTCTCCTTTAATTGCTATAATTCCTGCTCAATCGATTCATTCTTCCATAATCATAGCAATTATTAATGATAATATCGGTACATTACTCGAATTATGAAGAACGCATTTGCTAATTATGGAAGTGGTATTGATTTTTCCCTTGATTCTTAGCTTCATACATTGCCTTATCCGCATGTCGTATCAGCTCATGTAATAGCTTAACATGTTTTATGTGATATTTTGGGATTGAAATCAAAAATTCATAAGATATTAGCATATGAAAGAAGGATAAGGTTTTCATAAAACCTTATCCTTCTTTAGACATGTGAGTGGAGCTGCTAATATTGTGTAATTCATGTTTTGGTATATGTGTATAGTTTTCGATCATATTCAATATTTCATCGTGATGATGTAATAAACGTCTTGTTCTAGAACGGTTTCGTGTAACTGTAATATCTTTATCAGTAATGGTAACCCGACCATCCATTAACCTTTTTGTAACGATTAAGCCGTTAGTAAACAAAGATTCTGTAGATGTTTGCGTATAATGGGCAGCTTCATAAAATTCTTCATATGTAAACGGAGAAAGTGTAAATCTATACTGCGTTCTCCAATACCCTTCATATCGCTGTAGATCAAGTCCATTTTCAGCCTTTTTTATTCGATAAAGCCCACTTGCATCCCGATGTGTCTTTCCGTTAATAGGTATTGGTTTTATAAAGGAGTCACCAAAACCCACGTCAACTAAATAAGGTCGTTCCAAATATACTACATTTGTGGCATGGCTATTCGGATAAGTCCATGTACCATTCTTTTGTTTAACGGTTGCTGCTATAAGGTCAACTTTATAACCTAATTGGCTAAGCAACAAATTAAATAGCCCATTTAACTCATAACAAAAGCCACCACGTTTACGCTGAACAATTTTTTCGTAAAATTGATCTGTGTTCAGGTCAATATAACGACCTGTAACGACATCAATATTTTCGAATGGAACAGAATAAAGATGGGCTTTCATTAATTGTTCCAACCCTTTTAACGTAGGCTCAGGAGGTTGTGAAAGACCAATCCTGGAAATATAAGATTGAATGTCCATCCTATCTCTCCCTTAAACTTTGGTTTCAGCATCTTCCACATGTTGCTTAAACATTTCTAAAAGCTCGTCACCTTGATAACCTTCCTCTATTAAGTTTTGTAGCATTTGTTCCACTTGTTCTTTTTTATAATCTACAATTGTTCCCATAAAGAGGACATTAAAACCTTCACCAATCTCATTTAAGGTTAGAAGTTTCACTAAAAAATAAGCAGGTTGATTAGAGGATTTGGAAATTTTAGCTTCAAGCACAAACTCTTCTCCCTCTTCTTGAAGACCTTTAAAATAGTCCAATTGTTGAGCACCTACATATGCTTCAATTAGCCACTGATTATGCTCATCTTCTCTATTGATAATTAAACCATCAATAAGAGGAATTGTTTTCTTTTCAAAACCTTCTTCTAATTCATGAATGACATTTAGTTTAATCAATTTAAATGTTTTCATAATAACTCCTTTTCTTACCCTTAATAAAGTGAACTTCTTTATTATCCACCAATATAGGACATCTCAATCTTCTTATCCTTTGGTTTCTTTCCCTCAGCACGATCTGCAGAATAACGGTCATCTCGCCTTGTCCAACGCTTCATGATTTCTAATTTCAAACCGTGATCAGAAACCCCATCTCGTAAAAGCGATCGAATATCATATCCACCTGAAGCAAATAAACAATGATAAAGCTTACCATCTGCTGAAAGACGTGCTCTTGTACACGTATCACAAAAGTGATCCGTTACAGAAGAGATTACCCCAACTTCTCCCTCTCCATCTTGATATCGATAACGAGAGGCTACTTCTCCATAATAATTGGGATTAATCGGTTCGAGTGGCATATGTTCATGTATTTGATCAATGATTTCACGTTTTGAAATAACAGAATCCATATTCCACCCATTTGTATTACCCACATCCATAAATTCTATAAAACGCAATATATGTCCTGTTGCACGGAAGTATCTTGCCATAGGTAAAATCTGGTCATCATTCATTCCTTTTTTAACAACCATATTTACTTTCACTTGTAATCCTGCATCTTCTGCAGCTTGAACGCCTTTTAGTACAGGCGCAGTTTTAACTCCTCGACTATTTATGGACTTAAATACCTCATCATTTATTGCATCTAAGCTTAAATTAATTCGGTCTAGTCCAGCTGCCTTTAGAGCTTTAGCCTGTTTAGGGAGGAATACACCATTCGTTGTCAGGGCAATATCTTGAATACCATCAATTGCATACAACCGCTCAATTAATTCACTTAAATTTTTCCTTAATAGTGGCTCTCCTCCTGTGATCCGTATCTTCTCGACACCTAAAGATGCAAATGCCTCAGCAACACGAATGATTTCATCATAGGATAAACGTTCGTTTTCGCTTAGAAATTGGTAGCCTTCTCCAAAAATCTCTGCAGGCATACAGTATGTGCAACGGAAATTACATTGATCGATTACCGAAATTCTCAAGTCTTTTAACGGACGTTCAAATTGATCTGTTATAGCAGTACCTGTGGTATCCATCTTTTGATCCCTCCCTCTTGTTGTTCGTTATTACTATTCATTTTACAAGTCAAACCCTAGAATGTCCAAGTGTCGGCCTGTCCCTCATTAACTTCAATAAGAAGAGCATCAATTAAATCACCTTTTTGATAACCTCTTGTGCCACCTGGAAGCATCATAAATGCATTCGCACTTGCTAATGACGTAACAACAGAGGACTTATCAAGGCCAGATGGTTGTATGTAAACATTTCCATCCTGGTAATGGAGGTTTGAGCGAACGAACCTAGTAAATGGATTAGCCTTTGGAAAATCAGCTCCAAGATAAGCTTTGATCTTAGGTGGATAAGGTTGTTTAGAACCCATCAACGAGCGAAGTATTGGACGCGTAAATAATTCAAACCCTACATAACAAGCTGAAGGATTACCTGAGAGCCCAAACAATAATTTATCTTCTTTTGATGCTACAGTTGTTACGCTGCCAGGCCTCATTGCTACCTTATTAAACAATACGCTTGCCCCTAATTCTTTGTAGATGTCTGGCATTAAATCATAATCTCCAACAGATACACCGCCTGTTGTGATCAGTAGATCTACTTCCTCTAGGGCTTGAGATATCGCTTCGAATGACGTTGCAAAATCATCTTGTAGCGTCCCAAAGAATTGAACATCTCCTCCAGCACGTACGATTTGCGAAGCAACCATAGAAGCATTCGAATTACGAATTTTGCCAGGAACTAGATCATCTTCCACTTGTAATAATTCTGTTCCTGTTGTAAATAAACCTACCTTTGGACGCTTAGCTACTGTGACATGAGCATAACCGAATGTAGCTAGTAGTGCTTTTACACCTGGGTTGATTGTTGTGCCTTTATATACAAGCTTTGATCCTTTTTCAGTTTCAGACCCTTTAACGTTTACATTATCTCCTGGATTCATACTTCTTTTGATCGACATATATTCCTGACCTTGGTCTTCATATGTTTGGCAAATCTCGAACATGGCTACACAATTCGCCTCTTCTGGCAGCTTGGCACCAGTCATAATTCGAACGGCTTCTCCTTTTTGAAGAGGCTTAGTAGCTACTTTCCCAGCAGCTATATGTTCTGTAACTTTAAATGTGATTGGATTCTCCTGGCTCCCATATGCTGTATCCTCTGCACGGAACGCAAATCCATCATACGGAGATTTATTAAATGGTGGTACAGCATGCGTAGCAACAATGTCCTCACCTAACATCCGACCGTCACTATCTTCAAGTCTCACTTTTTCTTTAATACCTTCATCAGCAAACTGCATCACCAGTTCCACAGCTTCTTGAACTGGAATTGGATTTCGTTTTTCAACCATCCGAACCTTCCTCTCATCAAATACTCTCTTTACAAAACGTATCAAATTTGCGGGGTCAACTCCAACTATTAAGTTTAATATAATAAAGAAAAGCTGGATATAACACCCAGCTTAGCAATAAAAATATTTATTTTTCTGCATCATTAAACGTTCTGATGCTTCTTTATACTGACGTTCAGAACGCATGATATCTTGTTTTGATCTTCTTTCAATTGTTATGGTAAACAATAATAATTGTAATTGCATGAGTTATGTCTCCTTCCATTCACTTTGTTTGTAGCTAACCGGTATCTTTCTCCGCATTAATCCATGCCATAAATTGTTGTAGTCGAATCATAGTTCATCCATTCCTTTCATTTCATTATTTTAGAATTCAGAAATAAAGTTTGCTTTACGATCCATAAGCTGTTCTTCTGGGGTGACATCATAAAATGGAGAACGATTCGTCTGATGTTGTTTGTGATTCTTGGCAAACGTAATCGTAAAAATAAAAAATTGTATCGTCATGTGAAATTCCTCCTTTATTCTTTTTTATTTATATAAAAGGGAAACCCTCTTATAGCACATAAAAAAACCGTAACGATTCGCTACGGCAATAATGAGACATATAAAAAACCGCAGGGCACACCTACGGCATTTCAAGTAAACTGTATAAATCCGCAGGTCATTCAACCTACAGCTTCTTAATGTTAATGATGAATTATAACATAAATCCACGACGAGCAAAGGTCGAATGATACATATTAAGTTGGTTGGTTAGAGTCATTACATTTTTCATCTTTTTCGACCTCGCTTTCGTTTAATTTTTAACACAAGTAAAGTATATGCAACTCATTATGAAATGTAAACCATTTTAATCAAATTTATCCAATAAATTCTTTTGGAACAGTTTCTTTGGTTAAAATAGCATCGATTTGCTGATCAAGTTTGTGTAACTCTTGAATGGCTTCACTAACTTCCATTTGTTTATAATGATGCAATCCTTTTGGTTGCTCATCTTTATTATCTGCTTGTGTAATCACTTCTTGAAGAGGTGTTTGCTTCCCTTCTAAGGAAAATGGCAAGTACGAATCAGTGTGTAATAGGATTGCAACGGATATTTCCTTGGCTGCTACACGATCTTCTCCTAATCTAATGAGAAGTTTATGAGCACGCTCAGCACCTTTTATGGCATGAATATCATTTTGACGATATTCATCATAGTCCCATTCCCCTTCATTGTTATACCATTCATAATGGCCAATATCATGAAGCAACGCTGCCTTCGCTGCATGATCCACATGAACACCTTTATCCACTGCGATTTCAAAGGCATATTGAGCAGCTGTCACCGCATGATGAACACCTGAACGACGAAGGTATTTTCTTGTAATGTGATGTTTGAAAATATCGACTAAGTTAACATTCCTCATTAAAATCCCTCCGATTAGTTTTCAGAATAATATATCACAATGTTTATAACGTAACAATCTTTTCTTTATGTTTTCCCCTAGTCCCTTGTTACAAACGTTCTTTTCTTGGGTTTAAGATACGAAAAGATAAGGTATAAATGGTAAGGAATTGAAGTAAGAGGAGCTGGTCAAATGAAATTTATAGATGACACTGTCTTAATCACCGGGGCTAGTAATGGAATCGGAAAGTCCCTAGCTAAAGCTTATGCAGATGAAGGTGCAACTGTTCTTATGATTGATAATGATAAAGGTAATGGTGAAAAACTCGAAAATGATATTCGGGAAAATCACAAACAAGCTTATTTTATATACTGCGACCTGCGGGACCCTAAAGAAATCGAAAACCTTTTTCAACATATAGATGAACATTATAAGACTCCCTCCATATTAATCAACAATGCAGGGGTAAGCCGTTTTGAAAACATCTTTGATTTAACTGTTGGTGAATGGGACAATACCATCCAAACCAATTTGAGAGGTACATTCTTATGTTCTCAACAAATAGCCAAACGTTGGAGGGATGAAGGGATTCATGGACGTATTGTGAATATGGCTTCCACAAGAGCACTCATGTCTGAACAAGATTCAGAGGCTTATGCAGCTTCAAAAGGTGGTATACTAGCTTTAACCCATTCTCTCGCAATGTCATTGAGTGAATATCAAATAAGAGTGAATGCCATTAGTCCAGGTTGGATCCAAACAGAAGCTTATGAAGAACTGAGAGATATCGACCACACCCAACACCCATCCAAACGAGTAGGGCATGCAGCAGATATCGCAAGAGCTTGTTTTTACTTAAGTGATAAGGAAAATGCTTTTGTAACCGGGGAAAATTTAGTTGTAGATGGTGGTATGACTAAGAAGATGATTTATGAACACTAGATAGAAAGTTAGTTAGATCATAAGCAGTTCAGTTTTGAAGGGTGAAACAAGATTTTCATCTTAACTGAACTGCTTTTTGATGTTCCATTAAAGCCCCGTTTCGAGATATAGGTTCGGAGGAGTCCGTTGCTTGTATGAGAGTAAGGGGGTCAGTGAAACGGCAATACTCCTGTTGCCTCACACGACGTGGGGTAGGTCGACGTTGCCACACGATGTGGCGGTCTTAGTCGATCTTCCTTGTTTACTTTGAGCCTCCTCGTTCACTCCGTTCTCTGTGGGGTCCCATCTGCCCTTTCTACCACTGGAGTTTGCCGTTTCCTTCCCCCCTTTGCGTTTATGGAGAATAACGGACCCTAGTGTGTGAGTTCTAAACCTTACGGACATCTGTTCCGTTATTTTGAACTTTTAAGGCATTTCGAGAGTCGTTACGGACATATGGTACCTTATTTGTGACAGATTGCTCTTTATTAAGGTGATTTGTAGCAATTAGCGGAATGAATGTCCGTAAGCTCTTTAGAAAAACCATTTTAAGGTGAAATAGCGGATCAAATGTCCGTAAGCATTACCTCCTCATATCGCTGCGGTTCCGTTAATCTCCATTCGGCTAAGGTGGGCTTGGGAACGGGTTGACTCCTCCGGAAAAACGGGCGAGCGAGACCCCGCAAGAAGCGTAGCGGATGAGGAGGCTCGATCGTTCGTCCGGGGAAAGCAACCCGTTCCCAAGCCCACCGTACTCCACAATAGCAACGGAACCGCCTCTCTCACTAAAACAGTTATTCCACATAACTGCCATATAATTGAATAAATTCACATCAATAAATAGCTTTTTATTTTTTTACATGAATTCTTTATACCAGGGACTTTATACCCATTTCACATCAAATTTGTTTTTACGATCTAATTTCGGGGTAACAAGAAAGTAACAAAACGAAACAACAAAAGAGGGTGAAAACCTTGAATGAAATCTCATCTTACTATATACACCTGAAAGAACAAAGACTATCCATGGAAGAAATCATGAACATTTACCGTTTTGTTAATCAAAGCACTTATGATGTTTATTTATACCAAGACGATTTAATTGCAGATGCTTGTAATCTTCCTAAATTGCTATCATTTTTTCTATACTACCGGAAGAATGAACGCATCCTCATGATTATCGATGGTGAAAATGTGGAATATGCGTACCAGAAGATCATGAAATACTGCGAAAAACCAATTGATGAGTGCTACGTAAGAAATACTCATGTAGCTAAAGAAGACGTAGCCATCCAAGTATAAGTGTTTACCCATATGGGACTTTCCTACATGAGAGTAAAACATTTAAAGAAAGGAATGATCGTTCATGACTCACGAACGCGATGTTGAGATTGAACGCAAAGAGAAGAAATCAGATTCAAGTAAAGTTGGCGTTGCTGCCATTAAGTATATTACCTACCTGATTATCTTCTTTGGTATTCTATGGTTTTTAATTCAATATGTCGTCGGTCCATTATTAGGCGGCTAATTAAAGCTGATATCTCCTGTGAAGGAGTTTATCATACACAATCATCCTTTTCTCCATCTTTTCCCGACAAACCCTTACTCATTACGAGTAAGGGTTTGTTCTTTTTGCACTTAAGAAAGAAGTATAAGTGCAGACGCTCTATTTACAGCTCACCATTCAGATGGTTTTCTTATCCTTCTTTATGGAAAAAGAACCGGAATTGAAGATAGCCTATCAAGATAATCATGCTAAAAGCTAAAAAGATGTTACTGTAAATAGAAGAAGCTCCCCCCATCGCTATGGGGTTGATCGAAAAGCTGGGATCAAATAAATCTAATACTTTTCCAATAATGGTAGCGCTAATAGCCCCTGAGACAAAATTCATCAGATTAAATACTCCCATGCCTACCCCGGTTTCATTTTTTGAAAGTAGACTAGAAAGCAGTTCAGCTGAGGATGCTTGCACAAGAGGAAAACTCATATATGAAATGATAACCATACCACTTAACAACCATACGGCCAAACCAGAAACAGATGAAACTGCAAGAAAACCTGTTCCTAGTAATAACATTGCACCATACAAAACAAATTTTGCCCCTTTTAAGTCAACAAGAGTTCCACCCTTCTGTCCAACAAGCGCAGCACTCATTGCACCTGGAAACAACACAAAACCAATGCTCATCGTGGAAAGACCGTACACATCCCGTAACATGATCGGTAACAGAAACATCATTCCGAATAAACAAGTTATTGTAAAAAAGCTCGTAATGATTGTTGTTCGATATTTGATATTTTTAAATAAATGCGGTGGGATAAAAGGCTTCTCAATCGAACGTGTTCTTAGTATGAACAAAATAAAGAACATGGCTGATACACAAAGAACCCAAACATTCCCTAATGTAATACCTAAAAGTAAAGAGGCTATAAATCCACCAATCACAGCCGCCCCCAAATAATCTACGTACCCTTTATTGGTACTCTCCTCAGGTAAGTTTTTACGAAGTAGGGGAAGTGTAATAATGATTAATGCAGATGTTAAAAATAGATACCTCCATGTTAAGGTGCCTGCTATAAATCCACCTGCAATAGGACCAATTCCTGATGCAAATGCCATTACAGAAGATACAATTCCTAGCACTTTTCCTCTTTCTTTTGGAAAATAACGAATCGGTGCTAAAAATACAAGCGCAGGAATCATAGAACCACCCATTGCTTGAATGATTCTAGCGACAAGGACCATTCCATAATTTACAGAAAAGAAACCTACGATTGAACCTACTGAAAAAATCGTTAGTCCAATCGTTATTAACGTTTTATATGGGTAAAAGTCTGCTAACTTTCCATACATTAATGCTCCTACTGCATACACCATAATATATCCGGTCATCACCCAACTTACTTCTGATGGAAGTAAGTCATAGGTTTTAGCAATATCAGGTACTGCAATATTAAACATCGTTCCATTCATAACTGAAAACATTAAAACTGCACATAATGCAAAAAGCAATCCTCTAGAATTAGGAATCTCAATCTCTTTATCTATCTCTTGCCCGTCTGACATAGAGCAGGCCTCCATTCATTCGATACTCGAAAGAATCATATCAGATTAAAGAACAACTGTCACTTTGAAAGACTAAGAGGGAATGTATGGGAACACTTTTATACAATAATATTTGAGGGTATACAACGTATAGAAGAACAGTTGGACTCTAGTAGAAAGGGGCACACAATGCTCGAATTTATAATAAATTTCATTAAAGAGATAGGTATTTATGGTTTATTACTTAGTCTTGCTCTCGAAGCTTCCTCACTCCCATTCCCGGGTACGATTGTCGTTTTAACGTACGGTTATATTATGGATGCCTCAGCATTCAAATTGCTGTGGGTGGCCTTATTAGCTGGAGCTGTTTATACAGCAGCTAGCTATATACCATATTTTATTGGCTATAAGCTCGAAGGAAAAATGAAGAAATGGATTAAACCAGAAAAACTAGACAAGTCTGAACGTTGGTTTAACCGATGCGGAGAATGGACGATAGCTATTTCAAGACCATTAGGACTAGGAAATTATATTTCTTACTTTTCTGGTATCAGTAAAGTTAAGCCTATACGATTTGGAGCGATTACGTATCTTGGTATGACCCCATGGATTTATGTGATGCTCATATTAGGTGGAATGGGGAATCTTGAATCTATGAAAAACCTATTTTCTAGTGTTCAACAATATATTTTTATCGGTATTGGAATTATCGTTATAGCTTACTTTGCTCTTAAACAATTTAAGAAATCTAAAGACCAATCTTGTGATACAGGTATTAAAAAGACGAAAAAGAAAATATCTCAGCAACAGTTGAATTATAACCAAAAAGAAGAAGCCTAATAAAAGTCCTTTCCAATGGCATTAAATTGGGAAGGACTTTTATTAGGCTTCGCATTAAGGTGAGTTAACGAACTTAGGGTCTCCACCTTCATAAATCAAGTTTATAGGGGTACCTTCCCCAACAACTTGTAAAGGTGAATCTTTTTTATGCTCCTCTACCTCTGATGGATCAGAAGATGCAGCAACCTTCGATATTCCAATCCAAATGACGATAGTTAATAGAATCATAATTTTCCAATGAACCAGGTTACGGATACGCCTTCGATACAATATAACCCTCTCCCTAACGAAGTTCGAATTCTTTCTTTTACTTTAACAACTTTTCCTATTTTAGGAAAGGTCCGTTTCTAATAAATATCCCAAAGCTTCATGCAGATGTGGGGAATGATGTTGAGAAGGCGAAATTTCAATTTGATATACAAACAGTCCAACAATCATCATCGTAATCGCCATATATATGGGGTTACGAAACCAATTTACTAATGGGTGATCACGTGCGCAAATATATATAGTTAGGGACATTATTGAAAAAACCAAAAGAGAGAAAATTTTCAACATCAATTCCCATTCATTCGTTATAACCATGCCACTAAGCATGCCCCCCATCATCCCTCCCATTAATGCTTGCATGAATCCATGTAAAAGGTGTTCCAAATCTAAAGGTAGCATGAGAATAATAAGTATGGCCCCTGTCAAAACCCCAATTATCATAGAAAACAATAAAGATGAAAATAAAACTTCCCATACCATTCCAGTATAAAAGCTCCCTATCATCGTAACCACCATGACTACTGTACGTGTATAGAGCGGTAATATTTTTCTTGAATGATGTAGAAATATGATAAAAAACATCATTGTGAAGATGAGCATTATGGTACCGTAAAATATTAAACTCATAACATCCTTCCCTCATTTCTACTTGTCCTATGACTAATATATGGTGTTCAGCTCAAAAACATGAACACATGAGACAACCTGATAAAAGCGTATATTGGAATGAACATACTTCTTTGTAAAGGAGCATCATCCATGGACATCAAACTTATTGATTGGAAACTCCTTTCTTTTATATCCACTTCCCTTATTTATGAGCACTGGTTTTACATGCGCATTCCTAAAATATACTATTGGAGCCTTAATGAACGTACAAAAACTAAAAAGAATGATGGTAAAGATCATTAGAAAAAAACCCGCCTTTATAGGAAAGGCGGGTTTTCTCATTTATATAAAATGATTAGGGGAAACTATTTTTTTGGCTTTCTTTGATCAATGAGGTCACGGATTTCATTTTCTGTCAATATCATTGAACTCACTCCTTATTCAAGTCATTCGCAAATTCTTTAACAAGATCGGTTGTTTTCTTATCTTACTCTTATCATACCTTCATACGAATGCTGCGATAACGGTAAGGAGATTGATATTCTTTCGGTCTTGAGACGTATTTGAATCTAAGCCCATTAAAAAAACACTTTGATTCTGTAAGTTTATAATGAAATGCGGAGAGGAGTTATTCAGCTATTTGGCAGGATTGTTGAAGACTTGAAACTGAGAGGAGTCCGTTGCTGTTGAGTAATTTGTTGCGGTCAGTGAAACGGCAAGCCTGTTGTGGAAGACAAGCCGAGCCTCCTCGTTCCTGCGGGGTCTCGTCTTGCCTTTGCTACCACGACAGTTTGCCGTTTCCTTCCCTCCACGCGATTATGGAAACTAACGGACCATAATTTGGCTATCCCACCTCATGTTGGTTGGAAATCATATTCAGAGAAGTTGTTCAGAGCCTTGTCATGATAGTGTTATACTACCTGGAATCAGAACACCTCATCCCAAAACTAAGGCGGTTCCGTTAATCTCCATTCGGCTAAGGTGGGCTGGGAAACGGGCTGACTCCTCCGGAATAACGGGCGAGCGAGACCCCGCAAGAAGCGTAGCGTATGAGGAGGCTCGCTCGTTCGTCCGGGGAAAGCAGCCCGTTTCCCAGCCCGCCGCACTCCATAAAAGCAACGGAACCATACTCATCTTATCTCGAAAACAAGTCTTCCACATAAGGGGGCTTTAATGGAATAATGCTTATTATTAAAAAAAGCTCAGAGTAAAATACTCTGAGCCCTTTGTTAATCAAACCATCCTTTTCGTTTAAACCAAACAAACATGAGAATAGCTACAGTAATCATAAAACCTAAAACGATAAAGTATCCGTACCTTGCATCAAGTTCAGGCATGTACTTAAAGTTCATTCCATACACACCTACAATAAATGTTAATGGCATGAATATTGTGGAGATAACGGTTAAAATCTGCATGGTTCGATTCGTTTCATGAGAATTTAACGACATATAACTATCCCTTATATCCTGGGTCATTTCTCTATTGGATTCAATTAACTCCGCAACTTTCAGAAGGTGATCATGAATATCAGAAAAGTACTCTTTTCGAGTTTGAACCCCATCTAAATGATGAGAGCTTAACATGCGATATAATAGATCACGCATTGGGTGAACCGTTTGACGTAAGGTTAACAGGTCAGCACGTGTATCAAATAATTGCTCCAATAAGCGCTCCATAGATAATTGTTTAGTATTTTCCTCGATATCATTTATGTGATCTTCTATCGCATAAACAATTGGGAAATAGTTATCGACGACTTTATCTAAAATCTGATGTAAAATTTGATACTCTCCCCATTTAGAAGGCGTATTCATACGTTTTAATCGATTCCAAACTTGTTCAATTTCAGGAGATGTGTGTTTATGATATGTAACGAGATAACCATCTCCATTGAACATATCAATTTCTTCTTTTCCTAATGTTTTAGAATTTAATGCATGTATCACAAAAAATGTGTAATCATCAAAATAATCGAGTTTCGGCCTTTGTAGCGTGTGAATACAATCTTCAATCGCCAATGGGTGAAAGTTAAACACAGTATCTAACTTCTCGGTTTCACTAGGTGTTGGTTCTGCAAAATCTACCCAAAACCATTCAATCGAATCTTCCAGCAGCCGTTCCAAGGGTAAATCTTTATGTAGTTGATTATCTTTTGTTAAAGCAAGTGATCGTATCATAACCTTCCCCCTTTCTTCTCAAATCTTTCACAAAGATATACTTATTATAGTAACACTACCTGAATCCCCTTAAACTTCTAATGATACAAAAAGAAAAAACACTTAAAAATAAGTGTTAGGAAGTTGTTTATGGTGATCCCCCATCCATTGGGATTGGTGGAACGTGACGATTCTTCTCTTTTTCAACCTCTGGATCGAAGGGTGGTTGTACGTTTCCCCACTTCTTCTTCTTTTTTCTTACATCTTTATTGACAAAGTAAGCAAACGTCACTAAAAGGAAAAGAGCCCATAGTCCATTTATAAGAAAAGACATAAGAAAACCTCCTTTCGTTCAGTGTACCATTCATCAATAAAAAGTAAACTGAAGGAAAGAAGGTCTACTTTATTTCCATTTTAAAATTCCATTTAGATCTTCAAACTCGTGGTCAGGTTCTAAACCAATTTCAGGCCAAATACTCTTTCCACGATTGATCCAGACTGTCTGAAATCCAAAGCTTTTCGCACCCGTTATATCCCATGGGTTACTGGACATAAATAGAACATCTTCAGGCTCTAAACCAATTTGATCCGATGCAAATTGATAAGCTCTTGGGTCTGGTTTATACACTTGGATTTGATCAGCGCTTAATAAGCCTATTTCACCTTCCATGTTGTTGTTTTCCAATAAAGGCTCAAGCATATCCATCGTACCATTTGAAAAGATCACAAGTTCTTTTTGATTACGATTCAAATCGTTAAGCACATGATTTACTTCATCAAATGGTTTTAAGTGAGAATATGCTTCCATTAATGCTTCAATTTGATCAAAGGAATAATTAACCTTATTGATTTTTAATGCATCGACTAAAGCCCATCTCGTTATATCATCAAAAGGTTGGTAACCCTCTATTAGCTGTCTGATAAAAAAGTAATGAACTTGTCTACTTCTCCATTGCTGACTGATAGCTTCTCCTTTATCAGGAAATATATCATTGAGCTTATCCATGACTGTATGAACATCAAACAATGTTCCATAAGCATCAAACACAAAAGCTTTTGCATTCATGTAGATAGGGCCTCCTCTTGACACATCTGAAATTAGGTTTTGTACAATTAAGTTGTTTCATACATGTTAAACGAATTGAACGCGTATCTTATGTCCTTCTCCATCAGTAAAATGGAAAGACTCACCATCTTCACATTCTTCAACTGCGATGCCAGCATTTTTTAATGTTTGATAGTCCTCTTGAATATTATTAGACCCTAATGTGAATGGATGATTCATTTGTGTGAACAGATCTGTTGGAATCTCTACAAGAGTAATCTGCAAATGATCTAAAGTAATGGCTCTTAGTTCTCCGTACATAGGTGTTGGAAATGTAAAACTGTTCAATTCAATTGCTCCCAGATGGTCCTTATACCATTGATATGCACGCTCTAAATTTTGAACAGGTAAAAAGTATCCACCTAAATGCATAAACGATGCAGATTGAAGACCATCTTCCCAACCTACGATACCAATTTGTAGTTCGTTGGGGTCTGTAACCTCGTAAGATAACATATCATAAAAGTCATTAATATCTGTAAGTTTACATCCTTTTAGGAACAAGTCTCTATGTAAATTCTGGGGATCATACACATTCAAATTGATCGGGCTAAATGGATAAGTATGCTCTTCTTCACTTTTATAAAATACTAATTTAGCTCCTTTAGAAAATGAAAACTTTACTTCATCTGTTTCATGCTGGTTTGCAGAGATCTGTAAATGATCTTCATACCATGATTTTGTTTCTTCTAGATTTCTTGAAGGAATTCGGATTTCCTCTAACTGACGAATTGCCACTTTCTATCACCTCTCCTTTTTTTGCTATACCCTGTTTGTTGATGATTTAACCTTCTAGATATAATTTGTAAAATATTCAGAAACTTTATCGCAATAATAATTCTTTCTTTTTTATTCTCGTCATTTAAAATTCCATATTTATGTAAATTATAACATATGATTACGAAATTGATTAAGACGTTTTAAAGTGAATAATTCAAAAGAAGAAGAAAAAAATAAGTGTGGAGGTGTTGAAACTGAAACACATAAAAGCACTAGGTATCAAATGGGTTATTCTCCTTGTTGCTATTTTACCTATCTATGCGCTCATTACTTACGCTTCGCTATTCAATATAATGCTCATCAGTGTAGTGTTATTGGGTGTTACTTATATTGTAGGGGATCTCTTTATTTTAAGAAGATTTGGTCTTATCGTCACTTCAATTGCAGATCTCGTTTTATCTTTTGGTATTCTCTATACATTTGGATATGTTATTAATGGAATACCAACTCAAACCTTCACAGCAGCTTTAACTGCAACAGGTTTCATTGTAGCCTTTGAAACGTTCTTCCACATTTATATGGAAAACCAAGTTCTTCAATTAGGTTCTCATATCTATGATAAAAGACGGCAAACGCTTGTCCCACAAAAGTTGCGAATTGAAGCATCTGAGGAGCTATTCCCTCATGAAGGTGGAAAAAAAGAAGGACAAAAAGAAGATACACATAACCCTGATGAGTAAGCAGTCTATGTTCTAGGCTGCTTTTTTTATTCTTTTTTCTCCATCCGCCTCTAGACCGAGAAACATTCAATCCACGGTTAGGTGGTTTTTTTTGGTTTTTAGATTAAAATAAGAATATCAAATTGTTGGAGAGGACAGATACAAATGAAAGATACATTTGCTGTATTTAAAAAAATGAACTTCACAAAGGTGTTTCTAGCTGCTATTACATCCCGACTAGGTACTATTGTTGGAATGACAGCTTTTACATTTTACTTATTGGACCGCTTCTCTAGTCAGCCATTCTATGCAACGTTTACAGAAATGATGTATTCAGCTCCAACATTGCTTGTTTTCTTTTTAACAGGTGTAGTTGCTGACCGTATGGATCGCCAAAAAGTCGCCTATTACAGTGACTTTATCTGTGCAGGTTTATCCATTGTTTTAATCGGTGCTATCATGACAGAATTTATGCCTCTTGTATTCTTTGTATTATTTTTACGTAGTGCTGTAGCTAAATTCTTTGCTCCAGCGGAAATGAGCTTAGTTCAAGGGATTTTAGATGAAGAGGAGTATTCTACTGCAGCTGGTTTAAATCAGATGATTGCTGGTGTATTCAACCTTTTTGCTACAGCATTAGGGCTTGGTGCGTATTGGGCATTAGGTGTTCATGGAGCTATTATTGGTGACGCTGTTACTTTCTTGATATCTGCATTCTTAATTTTATCTTGTACGATTGATGAAGAAGCTCGTCTTCCAAATGGATCACACAGTATTAAGGATTTAAATTTCTCTTTTATCTTTAAAGAATTCAAAGAAGGATTACTATACATTCTTAATCATAAACTTTTGATGGCACTCATTGCTGGATTTTTCATTATAGGTATTGTTAACGGTGGATTATCTGTTATGCCACTCTATATCTTAAAATACAAATTGACCCCTGATGACTATGAACAATGGTCTGTCGTACTTGGGATTATTTTTGGAGTATTTATGATTACAGGGAGTATCCTTGCATCGATGGTGGTTAAAAAATTAAAACTTTATACATGTCTATCATTGGGATTAGGTGTCGCGGGTATTTTCTTAGTTGCGAGTGGCTTTGTTTCTACAGTTACATGGTTTCTAATTTTAACAGCTTTTGTAGCTTTAACGATCCCTCTATCAAATATCGCTATTGGGGGCTGGCTCCCCTCAATTGTAGATCGTAAAATGATGGGCCGTGTGGAAAGCTGGATTACTCCTGTCATGATGATTTCTCATACAGCTACATTAGGATTTATTTCAGTTGGGTTTCCGAATTACTTTTCTATTTCTTCTCTGTTTTACTTTTGTGGAGCAGTTTTAGCTCTAGTTGGAATCCTTTATTATATGATCTTGCCTAAGTTAAGTAATGATTTTGATGAGCGTAAGTCTGTTGAAGTAGAGCAGCCAGCGCCAGTGAGTACGTAAAACAAAGAAGCCCGCTATCCTTCATTGAAGATTGCGGGTTTTTCAAGTTGGTTATAATCTTTTCATTATATAGGAACGGCTGTGTCCTCTAGGATGATCTTCTACTTTTCCAAATTTCTCATAACCGTTGTTTTCATAAAACTGAGGTGCTTGGAAGCTGAAAATTACTCGGTGGAATTACAGGGGAAGCTTTTTGGTATTACATGCACATTGATTTTTTGTAGATGGATGAATCAATAAGAGGACAAGGGTACGGAAAACAATTACTTCATCAATTAGAAGAATATGCAAAAGCGAACTACTACTTAATCCTGTTAGACTCCTCCATAATAAAAAAAGCCCCTTCTCACACGAGAAGAGGCTCTTCATTAATATTCATTAACCTTTTTTAATATAGAACGTAAATACGCCATCTGCTTCAGAGGAATCTAAAAGTTCATGACCAGTTGATTCTGTCCATGCTGTTAGGTCAGCTTTTGCACCTGCGTCAGTTGCTTGAACTTCTAGAATTTCTCCGCTTTCGATTTCTCCAATTGCTTTCTTTGTTTTAACGATTGGCATTGGGCATGCTACGCCTTTTGCGTCTAATACTTTTGCTGCGTTCATTGTTCATCTCTCCCTTTAGTAATATTAGTTAACTGCGCAACGGTTAGGTCCGATTTCCATCTCGCGTTGCTTTTCATCTTCTGGGTTGAGTTTACCCATGTTTACCTGACGAATTTCCTCGTAGCTATTTGGTTGTGGTGGTAGGTTTTCTGTAACCATCTTACGGAATTCTTGTTCATCATCCACATTTAAACCAGAGTTATCTTGGTAAAGGTCACCAAGTTTTTTCGCAACGACTCCTGAATCAGCCATTTCGCTCATTTTGCTAAAGTGTGCTGGTAGTACAAGAAGATCGTTTGAAAGTTCTTTATAACGGCTGTAAAGTGTATTTCTTAGATCGCCAACCCAGTCCTCAGCTTTACCAGCAAGGTCAGGGCGTCCGATTGATTCAACAAATAGAATATCACCTGTTAGAAGGTATTGATCATCAATAATGAAAGAAGTTGAACCAATTGTGTGGCCTGGTGAATAGATTGCTTGCACTTTAATTTTCGTATTACCTACTTCGATTTCAGTGCCATCTTCAAGACCATTGTAATCAAACTCTACTTCAGTAGCGTCTTTTGGAGGAAGCCAGTATGAAGCATCTGTTTCCTCTGCAATTTTACGTCCCCCAGAGATGTGGTCTGCGTGAAGGTGCGTATCTGCAACATGTTTGATCGTTAAGGATTTGTCCTCAGCAAAATCAAGGTATGGTTGAATTGTACGGTTAGAGTCAATGATCATCGCTTCACCTTGACTTTCAACAAGGTAAGATAGGCAACCTTTACCTAGACGTACGAACTGGTAAAGCTCTCCGCCATCAGAAAGATCTCCAACTTTTACCGGATCAAGATATTCACTCCAAGCCTTCATTCCGCCTTCAAGGTAGGAAACTTCTTTAATGCCTGCTTCATCAAGCATATCTGCTACCATTTGAGAAGAACCTTCTTTGGCACAAACGACTAAAACATTTTCATTTGGTAGTTCTTCAACAATTTCCTCAACACCATCTAATAGGTCAAAATACGGCTTATTGATAACGTGAATGGAGTTACCTTCAATTTTCCAATCTTTAAATTCACTTTCATTACGAACATCTAGAATAAATAGTTCTTCTTGGTTCATAACTTTTTTTGCAACTTCGGCTGCTGTCATTGGTTTAATCATAATCCAATTACCCCCTATTTATTGTTCTTGTTTTGTCTCTCCGCTCCACTCTTTCATTCCAGGAATGACGTTATAAGCATTGTGCCCCTGCTTAGCTAGCTTTAGAGAAGCTAGATCACTTCTGCTACCCGTACGGCAAACGACATATACGTCCTGGTCTGAATTCAATTCTGATAAACGCTCATCAAGCTCACCAAGTGGAATATTGATAGCACCTGGGATATGACCAAATGAATATTCTGCTGGTTCTCTTACGTCTAGAACCGTTACATCTTCAGACAGTTTATTTTGTAATTCTTCATTTGAAATCGTTTGATCATGTTTCTTTTCTTCTTGATCCTCATCATCTTTACCCTTACGAAGGTAATGCTTTAGGACTTCTCCGTCTTCTACAGTTCCTAGATACTGATGACCTGCATTCTCAGCCCAAGCTTGAATATCCGCTTTGGATCCCTGGTCAGTTGCAAGAACCTCTAAAACATTTCCTGCTTCTAATCCTGTAATTGCTTTTTTCGTTTTAACAATCGGCATAGGACAAGCTAGCCCTTTTGCATCAAGTGTTTCATTTGCTTTCATCGTTATTCCTCCCTATCAGTCGGTTACTCTTTTTTACCTTCCCAGCTAAGCATGCCGCCTTCCATGTTGATCACATTGTATCCATGCTCTTCTAGGAATTGCGTTGCTTTTCCACTACGTCCACCAGAACGGCAAACCATAATATATTCTTTATCTTGATCAAGTTCATCTTTACGATCTTCAATAGATCCTAGAGGAATGTGCTTAGCTCCAGGAATTTTTCCTTCTGCTACTTCTTCATCTTCTCGTACATCAACTAAGTTTAGGTCTTTACCTTCTTCTTCTAACTTTTTGCGAACTTCTTCTGCTGTCATAGTTTTCATGAAAAATTCCTCCTTCTATTTTTTCCAAGCATTCATGCCACCTTGCACATTTGTAACTTGTTCAAAACCGTTCTTTTTTAATGTGCGAGCTGCTGCAAGGCTTCTTGCACCACTCTGGCAAATCACGACTACTTCCTTATTTTGATCCAATTCATTTAAATCTTGCTTTAGTTTTTGTAATGGATAATTTTTAAACCCTTTAATATTGCGAGATTGAAACTCACCAGGAGTTCTTACATCAATCCATTGCTTTTTGTTTTTATTTTGTTTTAGGTCTTGATCTAGCTGTTCTGTAGTCATTTGATTAACACCCTTTGGAGGGCGAATAGTTCGAATGAATAGAAAAACAGCTACTAAAATTAATACAATTGTAATGAGGCTTTCCATTTGCAACATTCCCTTGAAAATTTGTTTTTTCATCCTTTTACCTTAACCCCTACGGGTATATATTAACAAAAAAATTTAATTCGTCAAGGGGTATGGGGGGGACTTTAACCCCCACTTATTATTTCGTTGCACGTATATAGTAAACCTCTTCGTTCAAGTGCCCTACCTCTACATCGAATCCTGCTTTAGCAACATGCTCAGCCATATGGTTAGCTGAAATGCGATGGTTTATTGGTGGACCTTGATCAGCTTCAACTCTTTCCCAATCAAGAATGAGTAACGTACCGTCTTCAGTTAGGATTCGGTGTGCTTCTACTAATGATTGGTGCAAATCAGGAACCTCATGAAGTACAAAGGCAGCGACTGTTCGCTCATAAGCTCCATCAGGTAAGTTTAATGACTCTAAACTACTTTTCATACGATCAATGTTCGTTAGTTTTTCATCAACTGCTCTGGCTTCTAAAAGTTCGAGCATTTCAAATTGTAGATCAATCGCTGTAACACGGTCTGTAGTTTCTTTAGCAATTGGTATAGTTAGATAACCATTACCTGCACCTAAGTCGGCTACTTTTTCTTTCCCTTCCAATTGTAGCAATTCAAATACCTTATCAACTGGAACGGTTTCTTGTCGTTTTGGATCTAAAAGTTTTTCTGCTTTTTCATAATTGAATACTTTATCTTCAGACATAAATGATCTCCTTTCTAAAAGGAACCTCTTTAAGAGGATTACCTATAACCCTTTTACCAAGGATCGGTTATGATTAAACATTAGAATGTGAGAGAAACATCAGCGTCTTTCGCAAATCCAAGGTAAGTAGCAGCTCCGCCTACTTCCGTTCCATCAACAAAGTCTTCTTTTTTAAGGTTCATGACATCCATCGTCATTTGGCAAGCAATGAATTTAACTCCAAGGTCATTTGCAGTTTCTACAAGCTCTGGAATGGATGGAACATTCGCTTGGTCAAAACCTTCTTGATAATGTTCTTTCCCTTCAGGAAGCGGTAAATTTTTGTGCGCTTCCTTATGGATCATGTTTAGTCCTTCAAATGTGAAGAAGACCTCTACTTCTGCATCAGTTGCTGCTGCAGCTGTTGCAATGTTTAGTACTTTATAAGCGTCAAATGCGCCTCCGTTTGATGCGATAATAGCTACTTTCATGTTTATGTCCTCCTTCATTTTTTAAAAGCTCTTTTTAGTACCCTGGTACGTATAATAATATACCCCCGTAAGTATGTCAAACATTTTTGAATCTACCCTTTTATTTAAGGCTTTAAACCAATATCACTTAATATTGCCGAATATATAAGAATCATAAAAAAAGACCCTGCCTCTTTGGGAGACAAGATCTTTTGACACCTATTGATTAACCTTTTTCGGATTTGAGTCGTTTCCGTATTTCATACAGATGTTTATTGGATTGATTCACTTCAGATACTAAATCTTCTATGTTTCTCGCCATTTTAAAAAACGTAAAGATCACAACAATAATTAATACAAGCAGTGCTATTTGATAAAGAACTCCCAAAAAAGCAATTATCCCCATTGCCTATACTCCCCCTTACAAAATCACCATGTTCCTTTATGGATCTCTTTTACTTGTATCCGAGCAGCACGGTTAGATCCATACTTTTCTTTTAAATCTAGGAACTTGATTTCGCGTTGCAGTTTTAGATAACTTTTATAGCGTTCTTCCGTTAAATCTCCATTTTTAATAGCTTGTTTAATCGCACATCCAGGTTCTTGTTCATGCGCACAATTACGAAATTTACATTGAGAAGCTAAAGCCTCTACATCCTGAAAAGTTTGATCAACAGCGTCATCCCTTGACCACAACTGAAGTTCTCTCATACCAGGTGTATCAATAATAACTCCCCCATCGGGTACAAGAAAGAGTTCTCGGTGTGTAGTCGTATGACGACCTTTGTCATCCCCTGACCGTATATCTTGTGTTTTTTGTACCCCTTCCCCTATCAATTGATTCATTAAAGTTGATTTCCCAACTCCTGATGAACCAATAAGAGAAATGGTCCGCCCTGTTTGCATATAAGTTCGCAAAGCATCGATCCCTTCTCGGTGAAGGGCATCAACCGCATGGATCGGAACGCCAAAAGCGATGTCTTTAACTGCTTTTATTTTTTCTTCAACGTCATCACATAAATCTTTTTTAGTTAAAATAAATACAGGCGAGGCACCACTTTCATAAACCTGCATCAGATACCTTTCCATTCGACGAACATTAAAATCTTGATTTAATGCATTTACGAGAAAAATGATATCGATATTCGCTGCCATTAATTGTTCCTCTTGTTTTTTTCCTGGAGCACGCCGGGAAAGTAAGCTTTTTCGCTCAAGCACTTCATGAATAATACCTTTATCCTCGCCGGGCATTCGTTCAAATAACACCCAGTCACCTACACAAGGAAAGTCCCTAGTATCATTGGCCCGATGATAAAATCTACCGGATACTTGACAAGGATATTCACCTTCAGTTGACAGTACTTTATAAATGCCATTTGCTAACGTTGAAATCCGACCAGTAAGATGGGGTTCATTTTGATTTTGATCTTGAAAATATGAGTCGTAACCTAATTGATTTAAATTGTTCAAATCATTTCCTCCTTGAATGGGTAGGAGGGTCATTGATTTACAGGATCAATCCCTCCTGAATCGTCTGGTTATATAATGAGGTTTTTCGGCTCTCTACATTACTCATAAACACCACGCTCCTTTCGTTATTGTGTAAAGTATAGCAAATTTTCAAATCTTCACGAGTCTATTTTGAATACATTCGACTCATCAACTTGATATTTCACTTCCGAAACATTGTGCATAATAAACTCTTTTTCTTTGATGTTACCAGTACATTTATCGACGACCTCTCGATAAATATCATTCGTTCTGTAAATCATACTTTTTCTCTCAAAAAAATAGTGGTTCTCTTCTACAACATGATAGGAGTAGGGCCAATATTGATCACTTGATATACTCCCTTTTAAGTGTTTGTCTGTAAGCCAGACTTGTATTTGAAAGGAGTGATCAGTAGGATTATAAAATTGTAGATCTACATAGTTATAGAAAACGCCAGCCCCACTTCCAAAAGGCAAAACACGTCCTTAATCAGGAAATGGATCGAAACTATGGTGATGTCGTTCCACTACTTGAAGAGGGGTGTGAAGCGCCATCCAATATAAGAGATTGGCTAACTGACAAATCCCTCCCCCAACTCCTTCGATAACCTGTCCATTTGATAAAAGCATACCTTCTATGTACCCTTTCTTTTTGGAAGTCTTGCCGACAAGCTTCCAAAAAGAAAAGGTCTGCCCTGGTTGAATGACAGTCTCATCGATTGCACGAGAAGCAATTTTTAAATTTGTAATTTTATTTTCCTGTAGCTTTGGATCTGAGTCACCAAGCTTTCGACGTAGTAAAGATTGATGTTTTTTATTTGTGTAAGGATAGTCTTCGGAGGACTTCTTTTTTTCTGCGTATTTCTTAAGACTAAGCAGAGCTTTAATGTGTCTTGTTATTCTCTTTTGCAGAATTCGAATTGGTGTTAGCCAAGGAATTACGTGTGTTATACGTTTCAATGTAACCCTTCCCCCTATCCAATATTTCACCGAGACCGCCTTCGTAAGATGTCACTGAGGATCATAATATAAAACATGCAAGGTGCAGCAATGATTGTAATTAAAAAATCACCTATATAATGTTGGGCATGAAGTATAACAGCACCAAGTAAACATAACAGCACCATTACATCCAATAAATCTGTCCATCTCATGCCTTCACCCCATTTTCCTTTTCAATATCCTATGATAAAAAAGGGGCTAATGTTTACATTTTATTGTATCATCAACAAGGAAATTTATGGTTTTCTTATTCATTAAAAATCTTTTTTGTCTTATTCTTTAGTTAAAACCCACAAAAAAATAGCCTAATTAAGAAGTACACACAGTGTCCTACAAAACTAAGCTACTTATATTAATATGATGTTATCGATCATCCTCTACTAACAGCTTTTTTAGCCGAGACTGCAGCAAATGTAATGGTGATCGCACAGACAATAACAATGGCCAAAAACCCTTTTCCTATTTCCGACCAGACCCAACCGTCTATTAATAGCGTTCGCATACTATTAAATATATAGGTTGTTGGATTGATCGTTGCGGCTACCTTTAACCACTGCGCTTCGATTAATTCGTACGGAACGAATGTCGTACTCAAAAAGATTAACGGGAAGAAGATCAGTGTACCTGCCTGAGCAGCTTGGGCATTCTTCGTTTTAAGCGCTACTCCTGCAGAATATCCAGCAAATGCTAGTCCCCATCCGATCGCAATTAGCAATACAACCACAACACCTAAGAATCCTGTTTCAACTTTCAATCCCATTAAAAACGCTACAATTAAAATTAGGGACGTTTGTACAAGAAGTTGAAGCATTCCTGCAATTATAGGCCCAAGCACAATAGACAATCTTGACGCTGGAGTTAATAATAATCTCGAGAAAAATCCATTTTCAATATCTTTTATAATCCCTTGTCCTGCTCCACCAGCACCGCCAATAGCAGCAGATACAACAGATACAGGTAGGATAAATGCTAAGTAATTGGCTCCACCAAATGCTTCTAGTTTAGAGATGCCACTCAATCCACTTTCATACACTAATAAGAAAAACATGGATATAAGAAGGTTTGGAATAAACGTAAAAGGGCTTCTTAGTGTAGTTAATACACTTCGTTTCGATAAGATCCATGTATCTTTTAAAAGTCCATTACCCATGTTGTATCCCCTCTTTCTCTTCTTCTTTTGTACCTACTCCAGTAATTTTCAAGAAGATATCATCAAGTGTAGGGGAATCAACATTGACACTTTGTACTTCAACTTGTTCCTGGTCTAATACTCTTACAAGTTCCATTAATCGTTTCGTTCCATTTTGTACATATAAAATTAAATCTGAACCACGCTCAACAATCTCCATTTTTCCTAAATGATCATGAAGCTTTTCTTTTGCTTGCTTAGCTTCTTCTTGAGTTGTAAACGATAATGTTATGAGGTCATTTCCTATTTGAACCTTTAACTCTTCCGGTGTTCCTGTGGCCACGATTTCTCCACCATCGATAATCGAGATACGATCAGCCAGAAAATCCGCTTCTTCTAAATATTGCGTAGTGAGAAAAATGGTTGTGCCTTCTTCTTTATTTAAGCGTTCAAGATATTCCCAAATACTTTTGCGATTAGAAGGATCAAGTCCTGTAGTTGGCTCATCCAGAAATAACACCTTAGGTTTATTAACTAGTGTAAGGGCTAGATCTAGTCTGCGACGCATTCCGCCTGAGTAATTCCCACATATTCGATCCGCTGCCTCAGTTAATTGAACAACCTCAAGTAACTCATTTGTTCTCTCTATCGCTTCCTTTGGTTTATAACCAAAAATCCGACATTGTAAGTGAACCATCTCTCTTCCTGTTAATCCAGGGTCAATCCCAGTTTCCTGTAGTGCAACACCTATATGTTTCCTTACTTCTTTCGGATTTTTAATAACATCATTTTCCGCTACGAGCGCCTTTCCTGAAGATGCGTTAATCAATGTAGTTAATATTTGAACTGTAGTGGACTTTCCAGCTCCATTTGGCCCAAGGAAAGCAAAGAATTCACCTTCCTTCACAGAAAAGCTAACATCTTTTACGGCTTGCACATTACCTTTTTTAAATGTTTTAGATAAATGCTCTACTTCAATTATTCCTTTAACCATTGTTGCCTCCCTTTTACTTCTATCCCTAATATATATTCGATTAGAAATCTTCCTTTCCTTCAAAAGAAGTCCATCATTAGGTTATATCTTTTAAATCTGACCCAAAACCATTATAATACAATTGTGTTAACAAATTTTTCTAGTCGCAAGTAACCTTAAGGAGGAAATATACATATGTTAAAAATTCTAAACAAAAATTCCAACCAAGCCGCAGGGGTGGTTGCACAGTAAAAGCTCGATTCGAATAAAGTCTTACCATAATTGAATACGACCTTGTACTGTTCACACTCCTGCTACCCATATAACGAATCATGCAGGAGGAACATTACAAATGAAAAAGAACACATTAGCATCACATAATATCCGAATATTATTTTGGTCAGAAATATTTGGGAGCATGCGCTTTATACTCCCAGTACTAACCCTATTCTATTTCTCTAGAGGTTTAGATGAATCGTTAATCCTCATTGTTTTAACTTTCTGGAGTACAGGTGTTTTAGTGGGCGAAATTCCTACAGGTATGTTTGCTGATCGATTTGGAGCAAAGCGTACTTTTTTAATTGGTTCTCTATTAAATATAGGGAGTCATGCCATGTTATTCATTGCATTTGAACCTTGGATTTTCTTTATTAGTAGCTTTATAAACGGATTCGCAGCGACTTTTTTTAGCGGAGCAGATGAAGCGTTAGTTTATGAATCCTTAAAGAAATCAGATGAGGAAAAGCGAATGGATCACGCAATGGGCCAAATCCAATCAGCAAACTTCATTACTACTATTTTTGTGGTTACAGTAGGAGCATTCCTAGCAAATGATTTATCTGAACAGCAATTCAAACTTCTAATTGGTCTTGGCGTTGCTTTTATGTCTGTTCAATTTTTCTTACTATTATTTATAAAAAATCCTGAAACACAAGGTTTTTATCAAGAACGACCTATCCAACAAGTACTTGAAGGGGTAAGAGCTATAAGAAAAGCTCCACAAGTACTGATCATGTTCATGAATGTGACCTTGGTTTTTATTCCTACAGCTGCTGTATTCAGTAAATTTGACCAAAAGTTAATGGTGGATGCTAGTTTACCAGTTGCGTTAATTGGTGTTGTATATGCCGTTTCTGCTTTTATTGGTTTTCTTGCTTCACGATCAATAGGTAGAATGACTAAATGGATATCCCGTACCAAGTTATTATACGGAACAGGATTCCTAGGTGTTCTTGGCCTTACGCTCGCAGCTTCATTCGACAAGGTTCTATGGATGGTTCTTGGGGTTATACTACTTCTAAACTTTGTGAAGGCTGTTCGTTATCCTGTTTATTCACAGTTATCAAATGAGCTTATTCCATCAAATGTTCGAGCAACGACGATTTCTCTATTATCTATATTAGATTCAATAGCTGATATTGTTATTTTCACTAGTATGAGTAGCATAGCTATATACGGTTTATCACCTATGTTATTTGGTTGTGCTCTTATTGCATTGATAGGTACACTTTTACCTATTCGGCCGGCTCCTATGATTAAAACGAACAGGCAACAAGCTCACATGTAAACAGTGTGTTATCACCTCTATTTCTCTTTTTTGAGAGAAATAGAGGTTTTTTCTTTATAGTTTTGGCTAAATTGTTTAGTATGAAAAGAATCACGTACATAGGAGGAATATGGAATGAGAGATCAAGCCTTTTTGGATGCTAAAAAAATTGTAGATGAAAACTATCCGGATTGTGATGCTGCTCTTCTTGCTGGAAGCATTGTCAGAGGCGAAGGCACGGAAACATCTGATTTAGATCTTGTGGTTTTTGATTTTTCCATTGAAAACGGATATAGAGAATCCTTCTATTCTTTAAATTGGCCTGTAGAAGCTTTCGTTCATAATAAAAACTCTTACAACCATTTTGTTGAGAAAGACTTAAAAAGAGCAAGACCTTCTCTTCCACGTATGATGACAGAAGGGATCCCGATTAAAGGCTCAGAATATATCCACCCGTTAAAAGAAGAAGCAGCGGAGCTAATATCAAAAGGTCCAGAACCATGGGATCAAAATCAAATTGACCTTATGCGATATGGGATTACGGATGCCTTAGAAGACCTTAAAGGAGCGACTAATCGTGCAGAAGCCATCTTCACAGTTAATCTGTTAGCAGATCAAATACATGAATTTTATTTACGCACAAATAAGCAATGGATTGGTCATGGCAAATGGGTAATTCGTGCCTTAAGAAGCTATGATGAAGAGTTTGCCAAGAAATATACACGAGCTTTTGACCAGTATTATCGAACGGGAGAAAAAGATGAAATTGAAACAATTGTAGAAAATGTATTAGAACCTCATGGTGGCCTTTTCTTTGAAGGATATTCAGCTGGAAAGAAACATTTGTAAAATAAGGTTTATCAGGAAATCTTTACGGATAATACAATAGATCGCTATTCCTTTAGATTAAGTACTTTTTCAATATAATAAGCATATAACATTAAAAAACAGCTAAATAAAAAGGGTTGTCACAACATAAGTGACAACCCTTTTTTCATATCTAAGATATCGCTCATTATATGGGAAGAAGATCCCCTTTCTTCCCCCAATTAATCCTATATCCCCTGTTTTCTAACACATTTGTCTATAAAGGTGCAAAGGTCCCCTACCGTTTCAAAGACTTCAAACTCTTCTCCATCAGGTATATGAGTTACATAACTCTTAGGAATTTCCCAATATTCTAGTAACTCATTGAGTGTTGATTGAAATCGTTCATAATCGCCTTGATAAACCAAGCGTAAATGTGTCTTTGTATTCAAGTTTTCAATTGGTTTTTCATATTCTTCTTGTAAATGTTCATTCACATATTTTACTACCGCCAAGTATATCTCATAAACAATGCCTTTGTTTCCCGCACTGTCTTTTAACTCTTTTTTCGCTCGTCGTTTTTCAAAATCGATCAATTCCCCCATTGAATATCCACCTTTTCTTAACAAGCTAAGCAATTCGTTCATGTACATGGACAAGCGTTTCTAGAACATAACAACTCCTTCAATGGTTTAGGCTAATACAATTGATAAAATTTCTGAGTTTTATTATATTACAAAAGCATTTAGCGTCATAGTTAACGGGAATTTGCAGTTCATGATTGAGTTTCAGGCGTGGCATTACCCAAAGAATGGAAGGCATTTTCATGAAATAATGCAATTGAGAGTTAATGTCGGGGATTTTATATAATAATAACATAATGAGAGTTACTTTTCACAACTATATCATCTAAAAAGTTGTTTTTAAACCCCGGTTTTGTCAATTGTTGTAAAAATTTCTGTTCACCCACCTGACAAATTTTTATTAAAATTTTGGATTTAAAAAATAGGTGATTTGGGAAAACATGTTATGATAGGAGTGACATAAAATGAAGAAAAATAATAAAGATCGTGAAATTGATATTCATCTAGGAAGATATGAAGTCTTTTTTAAACAAAGGTACACCATCCTCTATAACTTAAATGATGTGTTAATCGGACTATGGTTTCTAATTGGAAGTATATGTTTCTTCTGGGAATCTACCAAAACAGCTGGTATTTGGTTATTTGTTTTAGGAAGCGCACAGTTACTAATCCGACCATTAATTCGCATTATTCACCGTATTCATTTTCATAGATACGCCAATAAGAACCAAGATGAAGGAGAATCAAATTCGTAATGAAATATGCTTTGTTAGCAGATATACATGGAAATAAACATGCTTTAAAAGCTGTTCTAGAAGACCTTCATTTTCAAAAAATCAATAAAATTATTTGTTTAGGTGACCTCATTGCTATCGGTCCACATAGCAATGAGGTTTTACATACGATTATGTATTTGCCTAACACCTCCATAATAACCGGTAACCATGATGAAGCCGTTTTATCTCTCTACTTTAATGAACCTTATCCAGACAGTCATAAACACGCTAAACCACACCATGAATGGGTAGCTCAACAGTTATCAGAAGATCAAGCTCAGTTTTTAAAAAAGAAGCCCCGTCAAATTACTGAGGACATAAATGACATACGTTTATTATGTACACACTATGCTTATAAACAAGGAATGGAATCCTCACCCATTGAAAAAGATCCTTATAAAAGAATTATGGAACCAACGCCTCAAAATATGGAAATTTTATTTTCGCAACATGATCAGGATATTATTGCATTTGGTCATCACCACCAAAAGCACGATTTTCAGATAGAAGGAAAACATTACATAAACCCTGGTGCTCTCGGGTGTAATGACAAGGCACTTGCGAGATATGCAATATTAGCTATCTCTAATGATGGGCAATATTCCATCGTACACAAGGAGATTCCATATAATCGAGCCCCTTTATTACAAGACTATGATGACTTCGCTGTCCCTCAACGTGATGAATTAAGAAAAATCTTTCATGGACAAAGTAGGAGTGAGTAAAGAGTGAAACGATTGATATTTAGTTGTTTTTTATGTATAGCCCTTATAGGATGTTCTTCAGAAAAAAGTAGTTCATCTATAAATCAAACAGCAGACGCAGCTGAATCAAAAGACGTTACAATCACTGAAAAAGAACCTCCGAAACCAAAGGAAATATCCTTATTTTTAGAAGGTAATGAGAAGCGTTTTTACTTAAAAGATCTCCCTCTAATTCAAAAGTATGTTCAGACATCACCAGACCCTGATTTAGCATTAGCAAGAATGAGAATAAACGAAATTGAAACACCTTTAGAGGAAACATTTCTTTATACATTGCGTTATGCTTGTAGAGCAAAACTGTGTTCTACTATATTAATAAAAGAAACCAAAAATGACGTTCAAACAAGATTGGTGTCAGACCTATCTCTATTCAAAACAGCGTCCTTCTCCCCTAATCAAGAAAAACTATTACTGACATTCTTCGTTAATAAAGGAGATACCATTACTAGAGGAAATGTGAACGTGATCGATCTCGATGATCTTGAGCCTTTATCGCTCTTACAAGATAATGATCAGGTTGATTTAAATTTTGTATGGCCTATATTAGACGCAATTTGGAAAACAGACGATTCCGTAGAAGTCTCTATTCCAAAGCTTGAAACTTCTTCATTAGAAGCCATTAAGACCTGGTATCGATTAAACCCAGAAAATCAAGAAAAGAAAACCATAACTCTAACTATCGAAAACTAAGGAGATGTAAGTTGTGAATCAAACCATTGAAACATTACTTCAACACCGCTCTATTCGCTCATTTACAGAAGAGCGTTTAACACAAGAGCAGATCCATACCATTGTAGATGCAGCTCAGATGGCCTCCACCTCAAGTTATATGCAAGCTTATACCATAATGGGTGTAACAGATGAAAAGAAAAAAGCAGAATTAGCGGAGATTACAGGACAAGATTATGTACAAAATAACGGCCATTTATTTATCTTTTGTGCAGACATGTATCGTCATCAAGTTAAGGCAACAGATCTACAAAAACAAGATATGATCCAGAACATCGAGAATACAGAGCACTTGCTTGTTTCAGCTATTGATGCAACTTTAGCCGCTCAAAATGGTGCTATTGCAGCAGAATCTATGGGACTAGGCATGTGTTACATCGGAAGCATCCGCAATAATATTCAACGTGTCGACGAATTATTAAAGCTACCTCAACACGTTATCCCGTTGTTTGGGATGGTTGTTGGATACCCGAAAAGTAAACCTGAGCAAAAACCCCGCATCCCAAGAAAAGGTATTTATTTTGAGAATGAATATAATAAAGAACAATACCATACCTTAGATCAATTTGATGACATGATCAGGGCTTACTACGAAAACAGAAGTAACAACACAAGAAAAGATACTTGGACTGAGCAAATGATACGCCGTTTCAGTAATCCAATGCGCATGGATGTGACAACCCATGTTCATAACAAAGGTCTAAACAAACGCTAATACGTATATGATCCTCTCCAAAGCATGGGGAGGATTTTTTTATGTCCCCCTTTTGTCTGTGAATCTTCATTTTGTATAATGGAAGGACTGAGGTGATACCATGTCCATTCAACAATTGTCCGAACAAATAAAAAAGGCCAATCACATTGCTGTGCTGACCGGTGCCGGTGTGAGTACAGCTAGTGGAATCCCTGATTTCCGTTCAGCAGACGGGATATGGGAGCAGGATCGATCTAGAGAAGATTATATGTCAAATGAGTATTTCCGTCACAACCCGATTGATTTCTGGGCAAAATATAAATCCATTTTCCAAATGAAACTTCTTGGCGATTATCAACCGAATGCTGTCCACTATTTTCTTAAAGACCTTGAAGATGAAGGAAAAGAAGTATCTGTGATTACACAAAATGTAGACGGTCTGCATTTAGAAGCAGGTAATCAGTGGATTATTGAGTACCATGGTACACTTAAAACCGCTACATGTCCTACGTGTAACACAACGTATGATCATGAGTATATGATGGCGCATGAAACGCCTCGTTGCGAAACACTGTTTGGCAGCACTCCTTGTGGAGATGTTTTAAAGCCCGATATAGTATTATTTGGTGATCCTATCACAGAACATGATAGAGCTGAAGCCGTTATTGACCAAGCTGACTTACTCCTAGTTCTTGGCACATCCTTGTTTGTAATGCCGTTTAACTTTTTACCTGATTACGCTAAGTACAGTCGAAATATCCCAACTGCTATAATAAACCGTGAGCCTACTTCAAAGGATTATATGTTTGATTATGTAATCAATGGAGATTTGACAGAAGTAATTGAAGAACTAAAAGAAACCTGACTATTTGTCAGGTTTCTTTTTATGACTCTTTTGAACCGGGACCTACAATTCCTAATTTCTTAATAAGTGGCTTTAAAGACAGACCTTGAACTACCAGAGAAAATAGCACAATTGAGAAAGTTAGTAGCAAGACTTCTTCTCGTCCATCAAAATCATCTGGTAAGCTAAGTGCCAAGGCAATCGATAAGCTCCCTCTTAGTCCACCCCAATTAAGAAGTATTCGATCTTTATTAGATAAGTCTTTTACATAACTTGTACTTATAAACAGTGCTATCGTCCTGCCAACTAAGAAAATGACGATAGCCATAAGAATCATTCCCCATTTGCCACTAAAATCAATTTCACGAATCTCTATACCGACCATAAGGAATATTAGAGAATTAGCTAACAACGTAACTGCATCCCAAAATGAATTAATATTGACCCTTGTTTCTTCAGACATTCCAATTTTCTTTCCATAACTTCCAAATAATAATCCCGCAACAACGACGGCAATAACACCTGAAACTTTAAAATGCTCAGCAATAAAGTAACTACCAAAAAATAGTAACATGGAAAATGCGATTTCTAACGGATAGTCATCAAAAATACGAATGATTTGTGAAAACACATATCCAAAAATAATTCCAACTAGTGCACCACCAACAGCAAATTTAAGAAACAAGAATGCCCCTTCTCCTACTCCAGCTAACCCCATTTCCATATATCCTAACAAGTAGATGCTAGAAATTTTGAAGAGAACAACAGCAATTCCATCATTGAAAAGGGATTCCCCTTCCATTATGGTAGAATACTTCTGAGGAACACCAAGGTCTTTAAAAATTGAAAGTACACTGATTGGATCTGTTGCACTCATTAAAGCAGCAAATGTAAAGGACACAACAATAGGTAGACCCAATATAAAGTAAGTACTAAATCCGATTACAATAAAAGTTAGAAACGTACCTAGAAAAGCAAGTGAGATCACCGTTTTCTTTAAATCATATAAATGATGAAATGGCATTTTTAATGTTGCATCACCAAGCAAAATGGGTAAGAATAATGAAATAATAATGGCATGAAAGACCTCTGATTGTGTGATGAATTGTTCAGCTTCCTCAACCATCGGTATCTGAGTCATGCCAAGTAAAACACCAACAAGTACCAGAGCAATTGAATAGGGTTCTTTAATCAATTTGGCAATGCCAATAACTGTTACGGATATGGCAAGTAAAACTAATATTTGAATAAATACATCATGAAAACCGTGCATGAGGCTCCCCTTCCTAATGTAAAAAATGAAGTCCTTTTTACTATTCCCGCTATGTACTAATCTGATTCTCATTTTATCATAGTAATTTCCAGTATTAGCATATTAAGAACAAGAGCGCACGTTTAGAATCATTTCCTATCACCATAAATAAGTGGAGACTAACCATTAGTCCCCACTTTCAATAAGTTATTCTGGTTTTAATACAAGCTTAGCCCCTTCATAGCCCTCTGTAACCGTAGTATGATACCCCCCCTCTACCCAATCATCACGTTGGTCATGATACCAGTCACTTCGAAAATGGCCAGCTTGACCCGGACCTACGATGTGGCTAGCTTTTGAGAAGTCTTTTGCATCTACCACGAACCGCCATGATGCACCGTGTCGCACTAGGCCGCTCTCATTATTATAACTAGCAGCCATTACAGTAACACGACTTCCACCAACAGGTATTGGATCTTCTCCATTAAAGAAACGCTCTAAAAAGCTAATACTTGAAAGTGGGTGATCAAATGTTACCCTGTGATAGGCTCCCCATTTCCACTCCTCTACTTGTTCGCCAAATCGATCCGATAAGTCTGAGACAGATTGAGCAAGTGAGGCTTCTAAAAGTTGGTTAAAACCTCCTTGTTCCTTAATCCAAATTGGAGTTTCTCCTTGATCTGCTTTTCGTATCAACTCATCTGTAGTCTGTCCTTGTCCCTTAAACATCGCTAACATTTCTTCAGAAAACGCTTCTTCATATAATCGTTCTGTAAACGTTTGGATCCATTTGTGATACACAAGCGGAGCAGCACCATCTACGTTGTCTTCATAATTCCAACGTTTTAAAAGCGCTACAGCCCTTTTTTGTTTATCTGTAAGATTTTCCTTTGGAAGGTGTTCTAAAAAGATTGGAACAAACTCACGAGCTCGCAAGTTCATTTGATCCATTTGTAGTTCTTTCATATCTTGAGCAGTTAAGTTGTCTCGATCCTTTAACTGTTCTGCGATTCTCATATATCTATACGGCTGTGCCCAATTATTTGATATGTGATAAGGATACGATTCACTTACAACTTTATTATTGGCAGTTGCAATAAATCCCTCATCAGGATTTACAGTAGTGGGTAGTTCATCAAACGGGATAAAACCTTTCCACTCATTTTCTTTTATCCAACCTTCAAGAGGGAGTAATGCCTGATCGCCTTCCTCGTATATTGGAATTTTCCCATTCGCTTTGTATGCGATTGTTCCATCTTTTGCAGCAAAAACAAAATTTTGTGCTGGCACGAGAAACTTCTCTAAACCTTTCTCAAACTCTTCCCAATTCGAAGCTCGATTGATCTCCAATATGGCTTCTAATTCGGTAGAGGCATCTAAAGCTGTCCACCTTAAAGACATAGCGTTATCTTTCCCTGATCTCCCTGCAAAATCAGATATGATCGGACCATGTCTTGTTTCAATGACTTCATATGGAACAGTTTCGCCATCTTTTACTTTTATAGGTTCTTGAATCACTTTAGCTTGTTCCCATTCCCCTTCAAACAAATATTTATCCGGATTATCAGGGTTTCGCTTTTCAAGATAAAGCTGTTGTACGTCCGGTCCGGTGTTCGTTACACCCCATGCAATTTGATTGTTGTGACCTAAAATAATTCCTGGGATACCTGCAAATATCACACCGCTCACATTGTATTCAGGTGACTCTAAGTGCATCTGATACCAGATTGATGGAGTCGCTAAACCTAAGTGAGGATCATCTGCTAATAAAGGTTCACCTGACTTTGTTTTTTTACCTGATACAACCCAGTTGTTACTCCCGTTAAAGGGATGAGGAATCACAGCACCACTAAAGCTATTCTCTATATCCATTTCATTTTTAGTTAAAACAGTGGGTGCATCACTAGGGTAGGAATGAAATAGTTCAAGTGCCTTTTCCTTAGGGAAGGATTGCAACAAGTGATAGTTAAAGGCCTGTCTTTCCCAATGACCCCCTAAGTCAAAAGCCATATACTTACCAATCGTTAACGAATCAATCGGCGTCCACGGCTCCGGCTTCCCGCCCATTAAGATAAACTCAGGACGAGTGCTGTTCGTTTCTTCAGCATGTTGCATATATGCATTCACACCATCTGCATACCACTCCATAATTTGTTTCGCTTCCTCAGAATATGTTTTATAAGATTTTTCAGCAGCACGCCTTAAACCTAATGTTCGAAAATATTTATCTTGCTCCAATGCAGCTTCTCCTGCAACTTCACTCAATCTTCCTGATGCTTGTCTTCTAGCCAAGTCCATTTGAAACATTCGATCTTGCGCTTGAACATACCCTTGTGCCAAAAACAAATCATGTTCATTTTCAGCCTTGATATGGGGAACTCCATCTGCATCCCTTACCACTTCTACTGGAGCTCGTAGTCCCCCAATTGTTAACTCTCCTTCTATTTGAGCTAAACTTTTGTTTATGTATGCGTTTACAAATATGAGGATACTAACACTCGCTAATAACGATACACCAATAATAGAAAGCGTTATAATATGCCATCTTTTTAACTTCCGCTCTCTCCTAGGCTGACGAACAACCTCCATATATTTTCCCCCTCCATTGTAACTACCACTCTATTATATTATGAATTTTCTGATAATAAAACCTATAGAAATTGGACAGTCCATAATAAGACTGCCCAGTTGTTGTAGGGGAATTACTCCCTTGCTTTAACCTACGGTGCTACAACCTCTACTTTTATTCGATCAGGATCTTCGAAAAAAACAGCGTAGTAACCTTCTCCACCTGCATAAGGATGCTGGTCCTCGTATAATACTGTGATCTCTCTTTCTTTTAATTGTTTAGTAATCCAATCAATGTGTTCTTTTGACTCTCCATGAAAAGCAAGGTGATTCAGTCCAGTTCCTTTTCGGTGATAGGGAATATGTATATACTTATCTTCTGTTTGCACAAACACTAGATAGGTATGATCTAACTTAAAACTCTTCCCTTGATCCCATTCTTGGTAAGCTTCATAGCCTAGTTCTTCTAATAACCATCCCCAAAAGGATAAAGACTTCTCTAAATTTGATACATATAATTCAATATGATGCAGGGCTCCTCGTTTCATGTGACGCTCTCCTCGCTTTTTGTTTATATTAAATAAGACGAATCCTACATTTCATAGGATTCGTCTACACATCATTATTTTAATACAGATAATAGATATTTCCATTCTTCAAGGGAAAAGGTTTGTTGTGAGGTTAGAGAGTAAGAAAACGGAGGCTCTTCCCATATTACTTGAAAGATATCACTTCCGTTCATAAATATCGTGTAACTCCTTCCATTTACAACCAAATCTTCTTTTTTGTCAAAAGTATTAGCACGATCAAGCAATTCTTTATCATTTGATTGCTTAAGTGTAAGTATTTCTTCATTTCTGTTTAAAAAGGTTTGTCTTACTAATAACCCTTCATCTAATTGTTGGTATCCAATATATGTTCTGATATATGTCATGGGTGGTTCTTTTAATGTTTTAACATCAAACCCGACCTTCTGCTCCAATTCATCTACCGTTTCAACCATCGTTATTTTGTGTGGGAGTTTTAGTGGTTCGCTCACGGAAACCGCTAGCTCTTTAGGCATAACTGCCTCTTGTGACCGTATTAATAATCCGATACTAATCGTTGTAAAAAGAATCAATGCCACTCCGAATAGTAAACGTTGCGGAATTCTAATCATTTTTATTCCTCCTAGACAAGCTACTATCAATCTATTCTTTTCATTTAGTTTTCATGCAAAAAAAGATGACAAATATCAAGCACACCTATTCATATGGTTATCATGTATTCACAGCGGGTACACTTATTACGAGGTAATATTAGACTTACCAATGGAGGAGGAACATCCATGGAAAACAATCGTGTAAGTAATACTGACATTGAAACATCTAGAATTGGACTTGGTACTTGGGCTATCGGAGGATGGATGTGGGGTGGAACGGATGAAAATCAATCCATCAAAACTATTCACTCAGCTTTAGATAAAGGTGTATCGCTTATCGATACGGCTCCTGTATATGGGTTTGGACGTTCTGAAGAAATCGTTGGAAGAGCCATTCAGCAATACGGAGGAAGAGAAAACATCACGCTTGCTACAAAGGTAGCTCTAAACTGGCAAGATGAACAGGTTTATCGCGATGCGTCTGTTGATCGAATTCACAAAGAAATTGATGCTTCTCTTAAACGTCTGCAAACAGACTACATCGATATCTATCAGGTTCACTGGCCTGACCCTACTGTCCCCATTCACGAAACAGCTGAAGCATTATACTATTTATACAAACAAGGAAAAATACGTGCAATTGGTGTAAGTAACTTTTCACCAGAACAAATGGATACCTTCCGTGAGGCAGCACCATTACACACGGTTCAGCCTCCTTATAATATGTTTGAAAGAGGGATAGAGGAAGATATCCTTCCTTATGTACAAGAGCATAATTTGCATACGCTTCTATATGGGAGTTTATGTAGAGGGTTGCTCACTGGAAAAATGGATCATAACTCAACATTTGAAGGGGATGACCTTCGTAATAACGATCCTAAATTTCAACAACCACGATTTGATCAATATCTTAATGCCGTTCAAGAGCTAGATAAATTGGCTCAAGAACGATTTAATAAACGCATCATTCATTTAGCTCTACGTTTCATCTTAGACCAACCAGGAACAGGTACTGCTCTATGGGGCGGAAGACGACCAGAGCAAATGAATCCAATTGATGAGGTTATGGATTTTAAGATAGATCAAGATACTCAAAAAGCTATTGATGAAATTCTTGTTCGCAACATCGAAAATCCAGTAGGACCTGAATTTATGGCCCCACCTTCTAAACAAGATTTATAAGCCATAATAAAAATCCTCCAGAAACACTGGAGGATTTATTATTATCATTACATTCTTTCAAAATTTTTATAACGAGTACCTTGAAACGTTAATGAACCGACATCGCCTTCTGCTAGCATGCCATACTCTTGACCGTCCACTTGAAGCTCCATTCGGTCACCGCTTTCTACTTCAAAGGTAACGAAATAGTATGTACGTGTGGAATTCATATTATTATTGTTTCGCCCTCTTACTTGAGTACGTTTTGAAATGACTTTTGCATTCACGGTTAATACGGGCTGTTTGTTGTTATTGCTCCATTGCCTAATCCCTTTAACAGCTGTCACAATAAAAATAACAACGATAATAATAAAAACTGCACCAATAAAATAAGGTACTATACTAAATAAACCAAATCCCGGCCCCGGTCCTTGTATTCCCATTTTCCTCACCTCACGCAATATGTACGATATAACCTACTAATGGTTTCACAAATGATCAAAATTTTTATTATTTTTTCAATAATTCATAAGGAAGAGCCTCACCTCTATGTCCCTTCCGACCTTCAGTGGTGTGAGCACTGGTTAAAGAATTCAAAACGGCTTCTTCTGTCGCTTCAGCAACAGCCTGAAACAAGGTATTCATAATAGGATGACTGTCTTGAATACTTGTAAACTTTCTAACTTGATCTTCTGAAAATTGATCTACTCGATTCGAATTCGAAAAAGCTATGATAATATCGCCACTTCCGTGATGGATATGAGATCCAATTCGTCCAAGACCCACCGATGCCCTTTTAGATAAACGTTTTAACTGACGACTATCTAATGGAGCATCCGTAGCAATGATAATCATAATGGATCCATCTGGAACGTCTTGATCAACACTCGAAGTAATGTAATTTGCGTATCGAAACTCTTCCCTACGACCAAAGTTACTGTTCACGAGAACCCCAACATGCCAATCCTCTACTTTTCTTGAAGAACTCCCAATACCACCTTTGTACTGAAAGCACATCATACCGGTACCAGCTCCAATAGCACCTTCTTCAAAAGAAGCGCTAGCATTCTCAATGGCTAAATTTGCATGCTCTGGTTTCACGGATCGCTTCCGGATAGAATTTAAATAACTATCATTGCATTCGCCTACGACAAGATTAATCGTCCCTGTTGTATCACCCACTTCAGGTGTTTGTTTCAACATATAATCAAGTGTTCCATCCAATACAGCCCCAATCGCAAATGTGTTCGTAAGCATTATGGGTGCTTCTAAATTACCAAGTTCTTCAACTTGAACGAGCCCAGCCGTTTTTCCAAAGCCATTTAACACATAACATGCAGCAGGCACCTTTTCATAAAAAAGATGCCCTTCGTGTGGTAAAACGGCTGTTACGCCTGTTTGTATAACTTCTTGATCTTCTAATTCTCGAGATAAAGTAACATGCCCCACTTTAACACCAGGCACATCAGTAATTTGATTACGTTCTCCAACTGATAAAGATCCGATTTGTATCCCTAGATCCCTAGCTTTTCTTCGATTCTTCACAACCGTTTCCTCCTCACTCATTGCCTGGGAAATGATTTATTAAAATACCCAACGCCCATCTATCATGGTACGTTCAACAGAGTTTCGTAAGTCAAAAGGATCTCCACTCCAAAAGACGATGTCAGCATCTTTCCCTTCTTCTAGAGACCCTACTCGATTGTCTATACCTAAGTGCTTCGCTGCATTTAATGTTAATGCCTTCATGGCAATCGATTCATCTAATCCGTGTTTAACGGACATAATGGCACTTGTCATAAGATGTTCAATCGTTACTACAGGGTGGTCAGTTGTAATGGCAAAAGGAATATTTGCTTCTGCAAAAGCAGGAAGGGTGTGCCAGCCACGGTTAACAAGTTCTACTTTTGAGCGTGATGTCATGGTCGGGCCGACAGCTATACTAACATTATGCTTAGCAATGAAGTCAGTCATTAAATGGCCTTCTGTACCATGTTCTATTGTCACATCAATATTAAATTCGTTTTTCACCCGTAAGACTGTTGCGATATCTTCCGCTCTATGAGCATGAACACGTAATGGAATCTTCTTTTCAAGGACTTTAGCAATCTGTTCAAGCTCTAGGTTTCGGTCTTTATCTTCTTTATTCTCTAAATAGTTTTGAGCTTCTATAAGTTTTTGACGGAGTAAAGCTGCTACCCCCATTCTTGTTGTAGGTAGATTACCTTTACCTCCATGAACACGCTTTGGGTTTTCACCAGTAGCTGCTTTCAGTCCTGACGGGGCTTGAACAACCATCTCATCCACTACAGTGCCAGCTGTTTTCACGATCGCCATCTCTCCACCAATTACATTAGCACTCCCTGGAAGGATTTGAACCGTGGTTACTCCCCCTTGTCTTGCATCTTCAAATCCCTGATCAAAAGGATTTATTCCATCTAGTGCACGTATTTGAGCGGTTGTTGCGCTGCTCGTTTCATTAAAATCATGACCTTCATTTCCGATTCCTTGTTCAAAAACACCAATATGTGTATGTACATCTATTAACCCAGGTGTTATCACTTTTCCAGTTGCATCTATTACTTCATAACCTTCCGGAAATTCTTTTGAGCTATCTACTCGCTCAAGCTTACCTTCTTTTATCAAAATCGTTTGTTGTTCAAATTTATCTCCTTTACCATTAAACCCACTCGCATTTACAATTGCGTACACTTTACATTCCCCTTTCTACATCCATTAAGATAAGTGTAAACTATTTCATTAACCGGAATAAATCAAAAAGTATGAAAACTCTAAAATTTCGTCATTTAAGGTAATTACCTATAAGACTAGCATCCCGCTTCGAAATCTATTAAAGTGGTACATAACACCAAAGAATTAAGGAGCTTACATATGCACGCTTTTAAGAACATTGCACTTATCTTATTTTCCTCTATATTAATCCTTGCGGGATGTACAGAAGTGAAACAAGAAAGTAAACAATCACAATCAAAAAAAACAACCGAACAACAAAGCCTTATCAAGGCAAAAGTTGAAAAAGTTGTTGATGGTGACACAATTTCAGTCCAAATGGATGGCAGCGAAGAAACCGTACGCATGTTACTAATCGATACACCTGAAACGAAACACCCTGACAAACCCGTTCAACCTTATGGACCTGAGGCGAGTCAATTCGCTAAAGAAAAGCTATCAGGAAAACAAATCAAGTTAGAAATTGGTACAACGAAGCGAGATAAGTACGATCGTATTCTTGCCTATGTTTATGTAAACGGAGAAATGTACAATAAGCTAGTGGTTCAAAATGGTTTAGCACGTGTTGCATACGTCTATCCACCAAATGATAAGTATGTCGAAGAATTAAGAAAAGCAGAACAAGATGCAAAGAAAAGCTCTAGGGGAATCTGGAGCAACCCTGATTATGTACAGGAAGATGGCTTTCATGATGAGGCTATCAAGGATAAAAAGAAACAACCTGATTCAAGTCAATCAAACATCTCCCTCCCTTATGCACCAGATGGCCCTGATCGGGATTGTGGTGATTTCCAAAAACAAATTGTAGCTCAAGCTTTCTTTGAAGCTGCAGGTGGTCCAAGTGATGATCCTCATCGCCTTGACCGAGATCAAGATGGAGTTGTGTGCGAGACATTACCGTAAGGAAAAGGAGAATGACATATGACAAAGAAGTCATCCTATAATCGTCTCATCAAGAAAATTGTCTTGTTGGTTCCAGCCGTTTTACTTTACGCGCTATTCTTCGGATTTGGCACCTGGGTTGTTTTACATGCTAAAGACATGGAAACATTCACACCAGGCTTACTAGCCATTTGGGTAGTATTACTGCTCTTAGTGCTGTTAACAGCCATAATGATAACAGCTCAATATTCAAAATGGTTAGATAAAGAGAAGACCTCATAAAACAAGCCAGGCAATTATTCGCCTGGCTTGTCTTTACTTAATATTTCGGATCTGCAACCTTTACAAGCTGTTTTCCTAAGTTATTTCCTTCAAATAAACCAAGAAATGCTTCTGGAATCTGGTCAAATCCTTCTGTGATCGTCTCTTCGTATTTTAGTTTTCCTTCAGCTAACCATGTTCCAAGTTGTTTAATCCCTTCAGGGAAACGCTCTGCAAAATCACCGACGATAAAGGCTTGCATTAAAGCACGACTCTTCAACAACTTCGTTTGAACACGTGGACCTAAATCTCCATCTGTTCTATTATAGGAAGAAATAGCGCCACAAAGTGGGATACGCGCAAAGGAGTTCAGAAGGTTTAACACTGCATCTGATATCTCTCCACCTACATTATCAAAATACACATCTACACCATTTGGACATAAACCAAACAATGCATCTTGAATGTTCTCTACCGTTTTATAGTTAACTCCCGCATCAAAGCCAAGTTCACTCACGATATAGTCTACTTTTTCATCTGATCCTGCAATACCAACCACATGGGCTCCCTGATTTTTAGCGATTTGCCCCACGATCATTCCGACAGCTCCAGCTGCACCAGAAACAACAACCGTTTCCCCTTCTTTTGGCTTACCAATCTCCATTAATCCAAAATAAGCTGTTAATCCTGTTAAACCAAGTGCACCTAGATAAGCACTCAATGGAGCACGTTCCCCATCAACTTTTCTAAGCTGACTTGCTGGTACAGTATTAAAACGACGCCATCCAATCATGCCGAAGACTTTGTCCCCGACTTGCAGTTCATCATCTTCAGATTCCACGACTTCGCCCACAACGCCACCGGAAATGACCTCATCTACTTTAAAAGGTTCTATATAAGATTTTTGATCATTCATGCGACCACGCATATAAGGGTCTACGGAAATATAAAGACTGCGAACGACAACCTCGCCCTTTTGAGGTGCTTTCACCTCTATTTGTTCATAAGTAAAGTTTTCTTCAGAAGGCATTCCTTCAGGACGTTTTGCTAATACAATTTGTTCATTTTGTTCAGCCATTTTAATAATACTCCTTTCATTTCATTTCTTTAGATTGTATTCCCAATTTGATTGCATTCAATATAAATAATGCGGTAAAAAAAGAGCCAAAGGATAACCTTTAGCTCTTTTCTTATCAAAATCATATCTAGAATTATGGCATTCAGCAAATGTTATGCATTATATGTACACCTTTATTCTACCATTATTTTCATTAAAATAAGAGACTATAATTTATAAAATCCCTCCTGTACACTGAACTATACTTGAAAGGAGAGAATATATGTCTATTGATTATCGAATTCAACCAATTAAGGATTATGCACCTCAGATCGGAGTCCTTGTATCTATGCTAGACCACACTCGGGATGTAACCTTATCGGAGATTAGAGATTTAACACCACAAGAACTCGACCAACGCCCCTCCTCATTTCAGAACTCAATCGGTTCCTTATTACAGCACATAGCTGGAATAGAAAAAGCTCATCAACTTATAACATTTGAAGGAAGAGATTTTACTAAAGAAGAGTGGGAAGTGTGGGAGCCAACGCTTGTACTCGGGGAAAAAGGAAAAGAAATACAAGGAAACACGGTTGACTATTACATAGAACTTTTAACATTCATTCGTGAAAAAACACAACATGAGCTTCAACAAAAGCCTGATCAATGGCTTTGGGAAGAGTACAAGTGGCCTCACGGTGTATCTTATAATTATCATTTCATGTGGTACCACGTTATGGAGGATGAACTAAATCACAGAGGACAAATACGACTTTTGAAAAAAGCATTAAAAAAGCAAAATGGAAGTTGACTCTCACGTTACGTAATAGTCTACGATGATCTTGTTGGCAATTGGAAACAATTTATCACTGATTACTTTTACGATTGTAGCTTGGAGATATATCGTGGCTTAGCTGCCCTATATGTCGACGACCCACGATTCACCAAATACATTGATAAACATGGAGAGGGATTCTCCCAATACTTGCGTAAAGCTATGATTATTTACTGTGACAACCAAAGTTAAAACAAATGTACCGTGCTCACACGTTGAGTACGGTACATTTTACTACATCCATTTATCCATCGTTCATGGATGTGTGGGTTGGGTGAATGGCTTTTTCAAGTTCTTCTGCTGACATCACGTTATTACCAGCATCTTTCGCATCACTGGTCGGTTTCCCCTTTTGACTGCCATTATGATTTTGTCGCTTTTTCTTCTTGGTCACATGTATCCCTCCTCAAGGTATAGCATGTGGAAGTTGCAGTCATTTTATTTAGAGAATTACATTCCTCCACCGCCACCACCATTAGGAGGAACACGCCAGCTTTTTGCCTTCTCTCTTGTTACATTTTGTTCCGCTTCAATTTCTTCAGAGGTTTTGTCTTTATGAAGCATCAATTTGTCTCGCTTATTCTTTTTGATGACCAAGTAAATGATATAAACCACAAGTAAGGTAAATCCGATGTTCGCTAAAATGGCTAACAAAGCAATCCCCTTTCACAATTTTTTACATACGCATATCTTTTTTAGCTCTTGCTTCTTTTCTACTCTCTTTAATTATTTTAGAGTTAACTTCACTCTTCTCAGAAGCAATTAAGTAAACGACCAACCCTAAAAAGATAACTGCCATGATATTAGAAAACATGATTAGACTCCTTTTGATAAAAAATTAATGACAACCAGTAGGACGACAATTATACCTACAATACTGTTCAACCAATTGAACTTTTTATTCAATCGAATATCAACAAAAACTTGAGTAATACTAGATAAAATAAATATAATAGCTAAAAAATTTACCATCCCCCACATATGATTACTAATTTGAAGGATAGCAAGATAAATCCAAAATGTACGAACATTCAATAGTATCTGATCAAATACATGCATTTGGATTCCAAATCGTTTCTTATACCATTCGTAATTCCACATAATGCTACTTATTAGGATTATCCCTAATAATAATCCCAACTCCACAGTAGACGATAAAATCCAAAATGAAAAAATTAGAATAGAACCTAATCCCAGTGATAGCAATCCTTTTTTAATGGATCCGTTTTTGAAAAGGGTGTATAACCCATATCCCCATAACAAACTTGTAAAGGGTGGCACAGCCCAATCTACCGGCATTTCTTCCGTCAACAATAATATAAGCACGGCAAAACCAGTAAAAAAAATTAAGATTTTCTTTATTGGAACGGAAGCAAGGTCTTCAGAAAGCTGACTCACAAAACCACCTCTATTTTACATTACACCCCTATTTTAACAGAGAATGGAAAAGACATAAGAAAAAGCGAGTGATTTTTTTACAAATTCACTCGCTTCCAACTACAATCCTTTAATTTCTTTTCCCTAATCCTCTTATAAAGTGCAGCATCATCGTAATACCCTGATTAATTTCCGGGTCTTTTAAAGCCTTCATCAGATCCATCATAGAAGTTTTTTCATCTAGTTCACTGCCTTCTTCCATGCCTTCTAACCCTTGATTTAGACGTTGGGATAGCTCACGTACCTTCTGAACATCTAAATCTCCCATAAGAAATACAAACTCAAACAAATTCTCAAAAGTCTTTGAGTAACGCGGCTTGTTTGCTTCAGTGACAAAGTGACCTAACGCATCCTCTTTATGCTTTACGAACGCATTAAGTGTATCCAATGTTCCAGCCTCATCTAGAGTACGAATTAAATCAATGGCTTTCTCAATCGATTCAGCATTGTCTGCCATCTTCGCCTCAAGATTTGAGACCTTTTTTGCGCGTATTTGCTCTTGGGTCATTTCCATTCGTTTAATTCGCGATATTGCTTTAGCCATCTCGACTCACCTGATTTCCTGGGAAGGTATAATCATCTCTCTCCCATTTTCGTTCAACTCCAACACTGATTTGAGGTTGTGGATTACCTCTTCGGTGATTGTTATCTGGAACGGGTGACTTCCCTTTCTTACGAATGACATCCATTTTAACGGCAATCTCTTTATAGGCTGGTGTATTAGTATCCTTATCAACTCGATTATCCGTTAAGAAGTTTACTGCCGACTTACCGTTATCATTGAGTGGTAGGTAAAGTTCTTTTCCAGCCACGCGATCGGTAACATGTACTTCTCCTGTTGCAGAACCAGCATGTGATGTTAAACGAACTAATGCTCCTTCTTCAATACCCCGTTCCTCAGCTAATTCTGGTGAAACTTCAAGAAAGGCATTTGGTGTTTTACGAACAATACCAGGTGTTTTATAAGTCATGTTTCCTTCATGGAAGTGTTCAAGTAACCTTCCGTTATTGACATGGAGATCAAATTCTTCATTTGTCTCATAAAGATTCTCATAGCTTAAGGAATAGAATCGTGCCTTTCCATCTGCAAATGGGAATTCGTCTTCATACAATAATGGTGTATCCGTTCCATCTGGTGCTACAGGCCATTGCAAGCTATTGTAACCTTCAAGACGGTCATATGTTACACCTGCGAACAATGGAGTTAAAAAGGCCGCTTCTTCCATAATTTTTTCAGGGTGATCATAACCCCAATCATATCCTAATTCCTTTGCAATAAGCTGAATGATTTCCCAATCTGGTTTTGTGCCTTCGAGTGGTTCCATGGCTTTATAAATACGTTGGAAACGGCGTTCTGTATTCGTGAACGTACCATCTTTTTCAAGTGAACTACAAGCAGGTAGAACAACATCAGCATATTCAGCTGTTTTCGTTAAGAATAGATCTTGGACAACCATGAAATCCAATTTCTCAAAACCTGCTGTTACATAATTAATATTGGCATCAACTATTCCTGTATCTTCACCAAGGATAAACATACTCTTTAAGTTACCCTCGTGTATGTTTTCAATCATTTGGTGGTTATCCATACCAGGGTCTATTGGTAAATCAACCTGCCATAGGTTTTCATAACGTTGTCTAGCGTCATCATCTGTTGTTTTTTCATAACCAGGGAAAAAGTTCGGCATACTACCAAAGTCACTGCAACCCTGAACGTTATTATGACCACGTAATGGATAAGCACCTGCACCTGGCTTTTTATAGTTTCCTGTAGCTAATAACAAGTTGGAAATGGCTGTACTTGTGTCACTTCCAAGTTGGTGCTGTGTTACGCCCATCGCCCAACATATCGAAGTCGTTTCAGCTTCATAAACCTCTTTCGCAACTTGCTTTAACATTTCTTGAGTAATGCCTGTTGTTTTTTCTGCATACTCCAACGTGAATGGCTTTAAGCTCTCATAGTACTCTTCAAAGTCATTCACCCAGGTATCAATAAATTCTTTATCATGCCAGCCTTGGTCGATTATATATTTGGTTACAGCGGATAACCATACAAGGTCTGTCCCTGGAGCTGGCTGAATAAATTCATCTGCACGTTTTCCCATTTCATGCTTACGTAAATCAAATACATATAGTTTCTGACCAAAAAGCTTCTGGGAACGTTTGATTCGAGATGCCAACACAGGGTGAGATTCAGCTGTATTGGACCCAATAGTCATAACAAGCTCAGCTTTAGCAATATCCTCAATTGACCCAGCATCTCCTCCATGACCAACTGTACGGAAAAGTCCTTTAGTAGCTGGGGACTGACAATATCTTGAGCAATTATCAACATTATTGGTTCCAATCACTTGGCGGGCAAGCTTTTGCATTACATAAGATTCTTCATTGGTTGCTTTAGAAGAAGAGATAAAGCCCATGGAATCTGCACCATGCTCTACTTTTAGTCGATTGAAGTTTTCAGCGATAACGTTAATGGCTTCATCCCATTCGACTTCTTTAAAATGGTCTCCATCTCGCACTAACGGTTTCGTTAAACGATCATCACTATTTACGTAATCCCAGCCGAACTTCCCTTTTACACATGTTGAAATAGAGTTTGCTGGTGAATCAATTTGAGGTTCTACTTTCAAGACTTCGCGACCTTTTGTCCATACATCGAATGAGCAACCAACCCCACAATATGTACAAACGGTTTTGGTCTTTTCAATTCGATCCTCACGCATATTCGCTTCCGTATCAGACACAGCGAAAAGTGGTCCATATCCAGGCTCAACTTTTTTGGTAAGTTCAATCATGGAACGAAGCAAGCCTGGCTCATGGTCTGTCATGAAACCTGCTTCCCCTTCCATATTGGTTTCGATTAGAGCATTACATGGACAAACTGTTACACATTGACCACAGTTTACACAAGAGGACTGATCAATTGGAACATCATTGTCCCAGATTACGCGTGGTTGTTGTCGCTCCCAATCAATCGTTAATGTTTCATTGACCTGAATATCCTGACATACCTCTACACATCGACCACACAAAATACATTGATCTGGATCATATCTGTAAAAGGAGCCAGTACGATCAACCTCATATGGTTTTGGCTCAAATGGCTTCGATTGGTGTTCGATTCCGAAATCAGCCATTGCATTATGAATTTCACATGAACCGTTGTTATAATCACAAACTGTACAATAGAGTTCGTGTTTTTGCATAATCCGATCTAACGCTTCTTTTTGAGAAGATTGCACAAGCTCTTTTTGTGTAAAAACCTCCATACCTGCCTCAACTTTTGTTCCGCAAGCCCGTTTCAACTCTCCGTTTACTTCTACTACACAAGTGTCACAGGTTTCTATTGCACCAAGCGCTTCATGGTAACAAATCTGAGGTACCTCAACTTCAGCCTCATTCAGTAATTGAATCAAAGATTGTCCCGGCTTGGCTAGCAATTCTTTACCATCAACATTTACGATCGTATGCTCCTGCACGTCCGTTCCCCCTTAGACTAATTTAAAATCGTTGAATTTCATAGCTGTATGTAATATAAATTGTCATAAAAAAACTTAGTATGAATTCTTTACCACTAGTGTTATGGCTTTAAACATTCAATATATATAAAATCGAAAACAGGATTTTATTAAAGAGGAAATTTAGTGAACATGGTACTTAATGATGAGATAAAAAAACCCAGAATAAATAAATTCTGAGCTTTTCTTCCCGATATTTAGACTGGGGATTGTCGCCTATTAACTATACTAATTTTATATGATTTATCATGTAATTTATTGCTTATCCTTAATGACTTGTATAGCTTTTTCGATATATTCATCTCTACCTTCATGAATTGCTTTCAAGCTTGGTTCAACAAGGTAGTCAGGTTGAATACTATAGGTATCAGAGTTAACCTGATAAGTCTGTGGAAGTGATATAGTTAGGAAGCTGAAATTCTATTACTCCACCAAGATCTCCTTTAGTTGACTGACCCACAACCTCTCCTACATCACTTTCCTTAAGAATTCTTATTAATGACTCGGACATAGATTGTGTATCTGGGCAACTCTCACAAGTTCACACCGAGGAATACCACTCTTAATATTCCATGTTTTCCATAACTTTTAAATATTTACGGGTAAATAAAGTTGTATGTTTCAAAAATATTTAAAAAATTTTATGTAATAATGCTACATCTACTTCATCAACTTCTCCTATACGTTCTTCTCCATCCCAAAACACAATTGCATCGGTTTCTTCATTCTCATGAAATGGTTGTAACTTTTCAACCACTCCAGTAAAAACAGGGTTATACTTTTCTTTTCCATTCTCTTTGTTAACAAGCTTCATTACACCAATCCATGATAAACCACTAACCACTTGACCTGTTTCTTCTTTCAATTCACGCTCCGCACATTCCCAAGGTGTTTCGCCAGGTTCTCTTTTTCCGGCTGGTAACTCCCATTGTTCACGCTTATGGTTATGACACAATAATGTTCTACCGTCTTTTCGAGCAATTACAAATGAACCTGAAAGGATAAAGTCATCTATTGAATAATTTCTACTATTATAAAACTGTTCAATTTGATAACCGAATTTATTTGGACTTCCGATCATCTGTGAACCCCCCTTTTTCAAAAATAGAAATAGCTAAATCGCCTAAACCATTTATATCTTGTAAGTAGTCGTACCCAGGGGGATTTCCTCTTTTGTTATACATCCGAACGACTACAGCATTATATTCTGGAATAGCTAAACAAACACATCCTGACTTCCCCAAGATTTGCAGGGATTCATCTGGTACGTTTTCTCCGATTTCAGAATAGGGATATCGATCTTTTTGAATCCACCAAAAAAGGCTATGATGCGGAATAGGTACTGATGGATCAGGATTTTGACTCTTTCGGATTAGATCAAACCATTCTTCAGGTAATCGTTGTTCGTCTCCTATACAACCTTTATTTAATTGAAGGTAGCCCCAAAAAGCTAAATCTCTAGCACTCACATATAAATTTTTCTCATTACCTGATAAGTCGCCTAGTCGTAAACTTTCTTTATTATCATCCAAAATGTCACGAACTAGTTCAGGATTTGGTTCCGACAACCACCCGGTCTCCTTCATAGATAATTGGTTGAAAACATTTTCTCTTAAAACCTCTGCTACAGTTTGTCCTGTTGCATTGAAGATAGCTTGATACAATAGCTCTAAACCTGCTCCGTTATAAACCCAGTCAGTCCCTGGTTCAAAAAGCTTTTTATAACCCCCCTCCTCAAAATCTAATCCATGAGTATGCGTTACGATGTGCCGAAATCTAATGCCTTTTGCAGCTTCCATTGGTACATAATCAAATACTTCATCATCTAAATCGTTAATAAATCCTCTATGTATGCAAATGGATAAAGCTAAGCCTATGTAACTTTTTCGTACTGAGAAAACATTAAACCGTGAATTCGGTTGGACCTCTCTTGTATGAGTTTGGTCATGATACCCTTTATACCATTCACCAACAATAGTATTTCCCTTCAAAACATAAACCGCTGATGCTGTAGCGCCATTTATTTCTCCATGTTCGTCTACGTATTGATATAACGATTCAAAAGAAGGATGAAGCTTTTTGTTCGAATTGAACATGGGGGATAGTTGACTCGTCATTAAAATTCCCTGCTTTCATTAATGTTTGATCTTGTTAATACTTCTATGTTTGCATTGAAATACCTTTTCGCTAGGAATAAATTTGAATGTTCATGCCAAACTATCGAGTGAGGTGATGAATCATGAATCAAGACGTTGTAAAAGAATTAAATGCGTTTTTGAAAGGACAATATATGGGTATTCATGCTTATGAGCATCTTATTCAACGAGCAGGAGATCCTGAAGTTAAAGGGCTGTTGCAACAAATTCAACAGGACCATAAACAACATGCTTTAAAGATTGCTGAACGCATTCAGGATTTAGGTGGTACCCCTGTTGATGATGAAGGGTTCGTTGGTTCTATCCAAGGAATTATCAGCCGTGTAACTGCTCCAAATGACACTCAAGGTATATTACAATCCGCTCTTAAAGGAGAAGGATATTATGGAGTAGAGGTTTCTGAGGAAATTGTAAAAGGAGACTTAGATCCGGAAAGCAAAAGAATCGTAGAATCTATTCTAGATGAGGACCGTCAACACGTTGATGTATTACAAAATGTATTAAAGTAAAGAACAATAGCGGCAAAAAGGATACTATTTATTGGACGTTGGAGCTGGTTGGGGCCCAATTCTAATTAAAGCTTAGCCATAAAAGCTATATATTTTATAATTTCTTTGACGATAAAAAAGACGGAAAGCATATGCTCTTCCGTCTTAAAATCTTATGTTTACTGACAAACTAACGATCTTGAAGGTTCAACTCTAGTTGTCGGAGGGACCAACTCCCCATGTACATTAACAATCTGGAAACGATAACGACTGTAGACCCAATCATCCTTTAAGCGACTCACAAAACGTTTGGCGGCATCATAATCATAAAACACAAGTTCTTCCCTTGTAGGACTTGGCTTCTCAAAACTTATCTTTGTGGCCCGGTTGTAGTATGCAATCACTTTGAAGGTCAATACATGTCGCCTCCTCTGGGGTCTCTCTTTATCCCTTTTATCTATTATCATATAAAAATTCAGAATTTTCAATACATAATTCGACAAAATGATAGGTTGGTCTCAGGAATTTAGATAAGCATCAAATTAGAATGAGTAAAAAAACGGAGGTCGATTGTATGCGTCTTAAAATACCACAGGCCACATTTCTTTTGGGTTAAGCTCATACTGACCATTTTCCCTATACATAAAGTGATGCATAACCCATTCGCGTCGAATCGTAGCAAAGTCTTCATGATATTGTTTGATGTATTCATTTATTTCTTTTTCATTATAGGTTTTACCAGGTTGTAATTGACGAATCATGTATGCAAGGGCTACAAGTTTCTTCTTTTGCTGGCTTGGAATTTGCTTTAAAGTTCCATCTGCATCGAAAAAATTTTTAATAATGGATAGTTTATCTTTTTCCTCAACTTGCATTTCTTGAGTCACTCTTGTTTCCTCCCCTATTTTTAATATCGCATTTGCATTAACTTCGAGTTTCTTATGGTCCAAATAAAAATAAATTGTGTTTCGATCTCGACGTTGGTAAACCAGTCCGGTATCTCGTAATTTCGCAACATGATGTGTGATCGTAGGAGGTTTTAACCCAAGTTTATTCGCTATAGCCTGACCATGAAGTGGACCTTGCTTTAATAATGAAATAATTCGAATCCTTGTTGGATCACCTAAAGCCTTATGAAAATGAACAAGTTTATCTAATTGCATTCCCCACACCTCCTAATTCGATGTTCATCTAATTTGATACTAATAAAATTAAGTGGCTACGTCAATACATTTTCAACCAATCTAGCTTTAAATTTGCTATAATGGAAGGACTAGTACTTTTAAACTACAAAGAGGTGTTTTATATGCCTATTCTCAACACGTTCCAACGAAGAATGCTCCTCAACTATATACTCGGATCTTTTATTGCCGTGTTTGGTGTTGGGAGTATTTTTATCTTTCACACACTAACGTTAAGTACTCAAGAAATTACTGCTTTATTAATTGTTATGGCTCTATCTGTTTTTTGTATGCTTACTTGTGAATTTATCGTATTCCAAAAACATATTAGACCTATCAAAACGATTGTCCAAACATCTTCACCAACCATAACAGAGTTAGAAAAAGGGTATATTAGAGCTCACCGATTTCCGATTTTAACCGTTAAGCGCATTTTGCTCCCTCACCTTTTTGGACTTTCTGTGCCTGCTTCGTCCTTAACAACCTTTTTAATTTATTTTAATATTGTTCAATTACCTTATTATTATATCTTGTTAGCTTGGGCTGGAGCTGCTTTAATAGCTGTCATGCATGCTTTAATCGAATTTTTTCTAACCTATCAAACGGTTAAGCCCCTAATATCACATATTACAGCTCGTACAAAGAAGCTATATGGGAGTCATTTTTCCATTGATGAGTCTTACTTTTTGAGCATCCGTAAAAAGCTTCTTGTTACATCTGTATTTACGGCAGTATTTCCAATAGTTTTGTTCATTCTTGCTTCCCAAATACGATTAGCTGAAAACCAGACAGATATTCTTCAGAATTATTGGAATTGGGCATCCATGATTCTAATCGTGATTCTAGCAATCTCTCTTAGCGGAGCCTTGCTCGTTTACAAGAATATCGAAGAACCTATCAATGCTTTGCGTGATGGGTTAAATCAGGTTCGAAATGGAGACTTTGAGCATATGGAGAATACATATTCAGATGAGTTTTCACAACTTGTACAAGGATTTAACCACATGGTCTCTGGTATACAAGACCGTGACCAACGTAATGAACAACTTCTTGAAAGCTTCTTTACTGTTTTTGCCGCTACACTTGATGCACGAGATCCATACACAGCAGGACACTCTCAACGTGTTGCAGACTACAGTGTTATGATTGCTCAAAAGGCAGATTTTTCATCGGAAATGGTAGACCTCTTAAGAAAATCTGCTCTCTTGCATGACATTGGTAAAATCGGCATACGGGATGACGTGTTACTCAAAGATGGCAAACTAGATGAATATGAATTTGAACAAATTAAACAACACCCTGTCATAGGGGCAAATATTCTGGAACAGGTGAACTTACCTCAAGACTTGCAACCTTTGTTACCTGGGGTAAAATACCACCACGAACGGTATGATGGAAAAGGATATCCGGAAGGCTTAAGCGGAGATAACATCCCTTTATTCGGACGTATCATGGCTGTAGCTGATGCCTATGATGCAATGACTTCAGACCGTCCTTACCGAACAGGAATGTCTTCTGAAAAAGCATTGCAGATCATTGAAGAAGGTAAAGGTACACAGTGGGACCCATATTTTGCTGAAGTATTTTTAGAGGTTATGGGGAAGAAAGAACGAATACCAGTATAAGAATAAAAGCGCAAGCGCACGTTTAGCAACGAAGGGACTGGACTGAGCTCGTAGTGAGATTAACTAAACTTGCTGATTGGCAAGCCAATAGGCGCAGACTGAAGCTTAGTTGCCGAGGTACTTTAACCTAGAAATTTTAACTACGTCGAAACACTCCTTCGCTAAAATTTCATGTCATCAAATGTGTAAAAGAAACACAATTTGTGAAGCAATTTGATGTTGACTTATCGAACGGAGAAAGGAATAAGGAAGATCGGTTAATTTCGTCACATCTTGTGACAACACCGATCTGACCTACTTCCTGTAGGCCCAAGTTCGTCACGTCTTGTGACAACGTCTATCTGACCCACGTCGTGTGGACCCAAGTCCATTCGTTGCTGGGCGCTGGAGCTGGACGTGGCCACGCTCTCATAAATGAGTTATACACAAGCCACCAATTTTATAATTTCCTAGATAATTGAAAAAGCTAGAGCAGATTATTTAAATCTGCTCTAGCTTTATTTTGTGTGGGGCTTAGTTTGAAAAACGTTCAATTAATTGTTCAAGTTTACTTGCGATTGCCTCTTCACCTTCTGCAAGTTCTTGATTAGAAAGGTGCGTTCTTACATGGCTTTCATCAGTGTCTAAGGCTTCAGATAATAATCCACCTAATCCTTTAGCACGGCGATCCACTTGAATGAAAAGCTCCAATCCTTCCGACTTAGGGAAGAATAGAATTTCTAATTCATCTAAATCACTACGGAACTTCCCTCCAGGTTGGAATTCAAATTCCTGTACGATTTGATAGTTGCGCGCATATTCCATTTCAACTTTTCGTAGCTTGAATCCTAATTCATGCTGCACAGCTGTAAGGACTGTTTGAACATTTTCTGAAGGGTCAACATGAATGTAGTCTCGATCTTGTGGGTCTAGTGCATTCGGAATATCTAAACCTGTTTGAAACCAGATTGGAAGACGTCCAAAGCTTGCTGGCGTATCGAGTGGTAGGGTGAAAGAAAAATCAATTTCCTTTTCTTCCCCTTCACCTAAAGTGAATGAATCTGTGATATTGAATCGGTGAACCACTTCATCCTCACGTACCTTGCGATCATCAACCTCTTTTACAACTTCTGTCATCAAGAATAGGTTGATGCGATCAATTTGTTGTTCAACACTGCCACCTTGCATAACAACCTTCCCGCGAACTTCCTCACCTGCTGTATAGCGTTCTTTTTCTAATTGTGTATCTACTTTAGCTGCTCCGATTCCTAAACTAGCCATCATTTTTTTAAACATAACTCACTTCATCCTCTCTTGCTCATATTCACAATACTTTCTACGTCTTATGATACGATAATGTTTCATGATTTTCATAGAAAAACATATTGGGATCTTAATTAGATCTTCCATTAAAGCCCCCTTATGTGGAAGACTTGGTTTCGAGATAATGTGCGTATGGTTCCGTTGCTTTTGTGCAGATCGGCGGGCTGTGGAACGGGTTGCTTTCCCCGGAAGACCGATCGAGCTTCCTCGTCACTTCGTTCCTGCGGGATCTCGCTCGCCCTTTCTACCGGAGGAGTCAACCCGTTCCACAGCCCGCCTTAGCCGAATGGAGATTAACGGAACCGCCTTAGTTCTGGGATGAGGTGTTCTGTTTCCAGGTAGTATAACCCTATCATGACAAGGCTCTGAACAACTTCTCTGAATATGATTTCCAACCAACATGAGGTGGGATAGCAAAATTATGGTCCGTTAGTTTCCATAATCGCGTGGAGGGAAGGAAACGGCAAACTGTCGTGGTAGCAAAGGCAAGACGAGACCCCGCAGGAACGAGGAGGCTAGGCTATACAATGGAGGTTCTACTAAAACCGCCACATCATGTGGCAACGTAGAACTACCCCACGTCGTGTGGGGCAACAACAGGCTTGCCGTTTCACTGACCGCAACAAATTACCCAATAGCAACGGACTCCTCTCAGTTTCAAGTCTTCAACAATCCTGCCATATAACTGAATAAGTATTAGTCCCCACAATAAAAACCACATAGGATTCTATTGAATAATCCTATGTGGTTACATACACTTCCTTACATGTGTCCTTATTTATCTTTTACCATATCAATACCGCAAATAACGTTGCTGCTAATAACCCCAACATTACCGGAATGAAGTTTTTCCGTACGAGGTCCATGACAGGTACCCCACAGAATCCTGCGATGGCAATCATGGATGACCATGCGATGATAGTACCTCCACCCGTCCAGATCGATCCCATCTGTCCAATTGCTGCTAGTGTCGCTGGATCCATTCCTCCACTCGCAAGTGCACCTGATAAAGCACCTGTTAGAGGTAACCCTGAGAACCCTGAACCATCAAGCCCAGTGATAATCCCTATAATCAACACACTAAAGGCAGCCAATACTGTACTTTGTGGCAGAATTTCTTGTGATGCTTGAACCAGATCGAACAAGAATGCAGGGGCCGTTTCATCTCCTAATGATAAGATAGAACCTGCAAAATCAGAACTACCTAAAAAGAAGAATCCAGCAATCGGGATTACAGGACCCATTGCTTTAAAAGCAAACACGAACCCATCTGTTATGTGTTCACTAATATAATCAAGTGCATTGTGACGGCCGAAAGCAACGGTAGCTAATAATAACAAAATGACAGCTACCCCACCAATAAATGCGGCTCCATCTCCTCCTTCAAAACCACCCATGCGACCTGTTCCAAGTTTCGTTGAAATCATAAATACCATAACCGATAGCATAGATAACGGAACTAATACAGCAAACAGCTTACTCCAAAATCCAATGCCATTGTTCTGGGGCTCACGAGTTGTCTCTTCATTTCCTAATCCTTGAAGTGACTGCAACTCTGGCTCGATTCTAGGGTCTCCCTTTTTACGAATCGTCTTTTTATTCATGAGATAAGCTAAACCAATCGCTACAAATCCTGTTACAAGGGATAAAACAAGGGCTTTATCTACAATCATTTCCTTGTCAATTCCCCCTGCAGTTGCTGATAACCCAGGAGCAACTTGCATGATATAGTCTGATGATAAAGCCATCCCTTGCCCTGCTAAAGCAACTGCTATCGCTGCCATCATGGCTGGTAATCCGGCTCTCACAGCAGCAGGCACTAAAAGCGCACAAATCAACGGAACAGCTGGTGTCGGCCAGAAAAATAAAGATATGACATATGTGACGCCGACAAGTACGAAATAAGCGATATGTCCATTTTTCATAACCGGCTGAATGGGTTGAATCATTCTGCGGTCTGCACCTAAATCTTTTAATGCTTGTAATAAAGCCACCATAAACGTAATGATCAAGAAAATGTTGAAGAGCTCTTTAGCGGCTACAAGGTTTGCATTAAATACAGCGGTAAATCCACCGACAAGATCTCCCTTATAAACCCATGCAATGATAAACGTACCGAGTAATGTAGGGAGCACAACCCCTTTGCGGAACACCATTGTAACAATAATTAAAAGCGTAATAATCGCATACAACCAATGTGTAACGGTTAACTCCAAACTGGCTCACCATCCTTTTAGGCTCACACCCTGTGTGTGCCATAGCCTATGCAAGGATAAAATCGAGCGTGTCAAAATAAAAGTTTCTGACAACGTAAAAAAGCTACGCAGGGAATCCTGCATAGCTTTCTAAGTCTCTATTTATGGAGTCGTCTCTTTTCCTTTATAAAAAGGAATTCTGTCTCTACTATGTGAGATGAAGGAGAATATCCTTGTTCCATCTCGTATACTTACCATAGCAGTTTCAAACAAGAATGGTCAAAATTTCTAACGTCATTTCACACAAGAACATGCACCTAAAAGACATCTTTTGCACCTATTGAAACAGGAAACAACCCTTTTAATAACATTCCCCCTACAAAAGTACCTTAAATGAGATTTCTTCATGACTGAAAGTAGCTCATCAATTCATGGATACGTTGAATATTTTGCTTTGAGATTTGAGCCGGAGTATCATAACCATGAAAATAGACAAGATAACTTTTTCCAGACGTTTGAATATGAGAAATGTGAGTTAAATGTATAATAAAAGATCGATGGGATTGTACGAAAGAATCATCCAAGAAATCTAAGAAATACTCTAACGTTTCAGTTGATGAATAGCTTTGATAAGGTGTATGAATCACAGATTTACGATCACGCTTTTCGATGAACAAGATATCTTCAACTTGCACATAATACAGAGAGCGATTAAATCGGATCGGAATACGATTATTCGCTTTTTGTGTCTCTGCTTCTTCTGTTTGTTTTTGTTCGAGTCTCTTTTTAGCTCGATTTAAAGCCAAGTGTAGTCTACTAATCTGAATAGGTTTCATAACATAATCTAAGGCATTAAGATCAAATGCTTCTACGGCAAACCTATCATGTGCTGTTGTAAATATGTATGCCAATGATGGCATCGTTTGCACGCACTCTCTTATCGCATCAATACCTCGTTTACGTGGCATTTCAATATCACACATTACTAAATCTGGTTGATGCTGTATTACTTTTTCAACTAACTCCACTCCATCCACAGCTTCATCAATTATGGAAAAAGAGTCAGAAGCAACCTTATCAATCATTTGTTTTAATACTTTTCGTGACGCTTCTTGGTCATCAGCAATTAAAATACGATATGTCATGTTTATCATCCTTAGAAAAGCACGGTTTTCACAAAAATATTAATCATTATATATAGCTTATATATTCAACTTAAGTATAAATGAAAACACTTTCTTTGTGGAGTATTTCGGGGTCAATACATGATATTGGAAAAACACGTCTTCACAACAGAGGAATGAAGACGTGTTTTTGAATGCTTAACTATAGATGCTTTTCAAGTACATTAAGGAAAGTTGTTACTTCGAGTGGTTTTGTTAGATAATCCTGAAACCCTGCTGCAATACCTTTTTCAATCTCCCTTGGCATTGCATTTGCACTAATTGCAATTACAGGAATTCTTTTTGTAGATGGGTGATCATTAACTTTAGAAAGGACATCATATCCATCTAACCCTGGTAAATTTAAGTCTAATAAAATTAAATCCGGTCTGTGAGTTTGTGCTAATTCCAGGCCAATTTCACCATTCATGGCAGACATAAACTCAATGTTGGACTTATGTGCAAGCATTTTTTGTACCAAATGCAAATTTGCTGGGTTATCTTCTATATAAAGAAGTTTTTTCTTTTCATCGCTCCCTGTTAGGGCAGGTGACTCTTGTGAAACCTCTTGAATTGGGTCAGTCGTAATGGTTTCGACTACAGGTAGATCTATCCAAAACATACTGCCTTCACCTAACTCACTTTTTACAGAGATAGTTCCATTCATTAAAGCCATTAACTGTTTTGATAGCGTTAAGCCAATTCCCGTTCCTTCAATAATCTTCTCATCAAGAATTCTGGTGAACGGTTCAAAGATTTGGTCAATTTCCTGATCATCAATTCCAACACCAGTATCTTCTACTAGAAAATTCGCTTTTCCTTCCTTAACGGAACATTCCACACGAATACAACCTTCATCTTGATTGTACTTAACAGCATTAGACAACAGATTCAGTAAGACTTGCTTCAGCCTTGTACGGTCAGCATAGACATATATTTCATTACACGCATTAAGATTATGATCGATCGTAATCCTCTTATTAGTAACAAGAGGAGAAATTATTCCGAGTACTTCTTCTATCACAGGTTGAACTTCTACAGGTTCTAGAGATACAGTTAATTTTCCAGCTTCTACTCGAGCAAGGTCAAGAATTTCGTTTATAAGCGTCAATAAATGATTTCCTGCCCTTAAAATCTCTTCAACACTCTCGTTTTGAGAAGTCGTTAACGAGTCTTTTTCATACTCTAACAACTGTGTGAACCCTAAAATGGCATTCATTGGTGTTCTCAGTTCATGACTCATACTGGATAGAAAATCCGATTTCGCCTTACTTGCTTGCTCTGCTTCTTCTTTTGCTTTTCTTAACGATTCTTGCAGTTCTTTTAAATCCGTAATATCTCTAGCTGTTAATACAAAATGACGAAATTCACCTGATTCGTCTACAATAGGAGCAAGTCTCCCTTGAAACCACCGTTTACCAGCTAATGTGTCAATTTGATATTCAACTGTTTTAGGCTGACCTAATTCCTGTACCTCGCGTATCGTGACCATGAAGAATAAAGCATCCTTCTCAGAAAATACGTCATTGATTCTTGTACCTATTAATTTATCTTTGGTCTTTGGTAATTTCTTTTCATCATTCGTCCATATATTTAGGTACGTTCCATTCTCATCTACTCTCATAATGACATCATCAATTGAGGAAACTAATGCTCTTAGATCGGATTCCTTTTCCTTCAGTTCTTCCTGAGCTTTATATAACTCCTCATTTGCCGTACCAAGCGTTTGTCCCATACTTGTGATGCTTGTAGCTGTTTCATCTAACTCCTCTATACGAAATGATTCATCCTTTTGATAATAACGACCTGCTCCAATCTCACGAACCAGCTTATTAATATCATAAAGGGGATCAGATATAGAATGAGATAACTTTTGAGCTCGTTTATATAGAAACATGAAAAATATTAAATAAAAAAGAATAAGACCAAATATCATTAATGCCCCAATTTTCATCAACTTACGGTCTAATAAGAAAAGATCATTAAAGATTTGTTCTTTATCCACTACAGAAATAAACTTCCATCCAGTCCCTTCAACGGTAGACCAAGCTAAAAAATGGTCTTCACCATTGAAATTGGCCATGGTTAGCCCTTTTTTGGCTTCAGGTAATATCTTCGCAAAATGCTTCGTTTCATCTTGGTTATACAGATTGAATTTTTCTGGTTTAAATGTATTGGTATGAATTTGTTGATCATAAGCATATTCATTCAGCTCATTTAACCCAAAAACAACTTCACCTTTTTGAGGAAGAGCCAAAATTGTCCCATCTTTTCCAACTAGCATTCCGAAACCTTCCCATGGAATATCTAAATCCAATATACGATCTCTAATCGTATCAATCGTAACATCAACCCCTACCACACCTTCTAAGAAATCATCTTTATATACGGGGGCAATCGATGACGCCATCCATCCATTCCCGGCTGGGTCTAAATATACATCTGTCCACTTCGTTTCCCGAGAAGGGTTATGGTCTTGATCAGCCTCATAATAAAAATTAAATTGAGGAATGAGCGTTTTTGGATTTATTTGATCCATAACATCATAATAAGGATACATAACATTCAGTGAATCATAAGTGTTAAAATAAACGGCTTCTGCTAGTGGTTCTGTTTTGTATATATGCTTCATCAGATCTTGTGTCGTAAGGAGCCGAGCAACTTTTTGTAAATTGTGGTCAGGTGTAGTTGCACCACTATAAAAAACAGCTGCTCCACCTTCTTTTAAATTACGAAAGGTATGATACACACCCTCACTGGAATATTGAAGTCGTGCTTGATCCTCTTCTGTAAAAAGAGATCGATTCTTTAATGACTCCTCAACTTCTTGACGATATAAGTTTGTAGTTTTAGAAATCGACTCTAGTTGCATGGTAATCACTTTTGATTCCCGACTTACCGTATGTAATAGATCTTCTTGGGCTTCATCTTTGAACAATTTCATCATGACGTCATTCGCCCAGTCATTTGAAAAGAAATATATACTTATAAACGCTAATTCAACTACAAAAAGAGGGATTAGAGCGATTCTTAAAAAAGATCGCCATATCCACTTCATTAGAGACATTCTTTGATTTTCTTGCATGTTTAAGGCACCTCATTAGGTTTGGTTGCTTGTTTTCAAAGCACACTGAATTCGATGTATGACATCTTTTACATCAAATGGTTTGGCTATAAAATCTTGAACACCCAACTTATACGCCTTTTCCCTGTTGATCATTTCATCATGACTTGTAATTACAATAATGGGTGTATAGGGTTTTTTCTCATAGCGAGAGAATTGTTCTAATATATCAAATCCATCTATATAAGGCATTTTGAGATCTAATAATATTAAGTCAGGTTGTTCTCGGTGATAAAGGGAAAACATCTCACGAACATCAACGGTTTCGACAATATTATGAAATCCATTAACCTTAAGTAATTTGTTTAAAAGTAAGACATTAGGTCCGTGGTCATCTACAATAAATATCTTGGCTTTGTGAATATCTAAATCCATTTTCATCACCTTCATATGTTCAAGATATAATTTATTGTAGAATAACTTCATTCGTAAATGTAGTAGGATCGAAAAAAACAGACAAAAAAAGGTGGATTTAAGTCAAACATATCCTCTTTTCAAACGTAAAATTGAACTTCTTAGAACATTTATTGATACTCTCCTATTTTAACAAAAATGAAGCTCCTATTGTGAAACATTTCATTAGCATAATCCCGATAAGTTTAATATGATTTTAGAAGGTACCTCGATTTAAGGAGTGATTGATATGAAGGAATTATATAAAACGTTTGTTCACAATAAACGGCAGGAAGGCCTCGTCCAAAAAGCTGGAGAAATTGCCAACAAAGTACGTAAACAATCTACCATCAATGACCTGAATGCAGATTTTTCTCAAGATAATGTAAAGATTTTTCAAAATGAACACTACCTTTCATTGACGATTCCTGAGAACTATGGCGGTGAAGGTCTTTCCTTATATGAATTTTTACTCATGCAAGAACGATTAGCGATGGGGGATGGTCCAGCAGCTCTGTCAGTAGGATGGCATCTTGGTATTCTAATGGAACTTCGAGATGAATCCTTATTAGAGCGGCCAATCTATAAAAAGCTAGCCGAAGAGGTTGCAACTTCTCAAGTACTTGTGAATCGTGCTGCATCAGAACCTGCTACAGGGAGCCCAACACGTGGTGGTGTACCTGAAACCACAGCTCACTATGAAAATGGTCATTACATCATTTCTGGACGAAAAACTTTCACGACGATGGCCAGTGTATTGGATTATGCAATTATCAACGCCTTCATTCCGGAATTAGATGAAGTTGGTTGGTTCTTTACCCCTCTTGATCTAAAAGGCGTTAAAGTAGATAAAACCTGGGATACTCTTGGTATGCGTGGAACGGGCAGTCATGATTTAGTATTAGAAGATGTTAAAGTCCCTGAAGATTATTTCGTTGAGCGAAAGGATGAACAACCTAAAGGTCCAAAAGGTTGGTTACTTCATATACCTGCTTGTTATTTAGGCATTGCCCTGGCTGCTAGTCAAGATGCTATTGAGTTTGCCAAAAACTTTCAGCCTAACAGTTTAGACACACCGATTTCTGAAGTGGCTCACATTCAACAAAAAATCGGAGAGATGGAATTAAAGCTTACACAAGCTCGACACTTTATGTACTCAATAGCGAGGCAATGGGATGAACAACCTGAAAAACGCCCTAGCCTTTCCAGTTCTCTGGGAGCAGTCAAAACAACTGCAACGAACACAGCGAATGAAGTGGTTGATCTTGCTATGAGAATTGCTGGCGGCAGAGGACTTTCGAAAAGCTATCCGTTTGAAAAGTATTACCGCGATGTAAGAGCAGGTCTTCATAACCCGCCTATGGATGATATGGTCTTAACCATGCTTGCAAAAGAAGCGATAGGGCGTCTTGAAGGTAACGATAAGGACAATTGATAGCAAAAGGGCTGTTCCCTTAATTAGAACAGCCCTTTTGCATTTATATTTTATGATTGATTCTTCACTTGTGCACGTAAATCTTCCAATTCGGAAACTAAGGATTCGATCATTTCATCACTTCTACGTAATTCCTCACCCAGCATTTTAATGGTCTCTTCTTCCCAATGGAAAGGATCGCCGTTTTCAGGTGTCACTGGAATATCTTTATATTCATCACCCGGAAGCTCATCGTCTTCATTAAAATAAACGGCTACTTCACAAATTGGATCCCCATCTGCAATCCTTTGGCGAAGATCAACTTTACCATAACCAAATCGTCGTGCGGCTATTCCACCAAAAACACTTGATGTCATAGCACATAAATGAGGTGAATCTTTTACTAATTCTCCAAAAGGACACTTATGCGCTTTTACCACAATATGATCGGATTCAATTGTATCAATCTCAAAATGACCATCGATTTTATTCTTTAAATCAATAATAACGTTTACGTACTTCTCTACTGTCCATTGTTCATTCTTCTCACTATAATAACCTTCTAACCATTCGCCTGTTCTTAAACCTAATTGACGGATATATTCTTCAGCTGCAGAACCGATTGTCTTTTCATGAATTAATGCATATTGGGTTAAAAGCTTCGCTAAGAAAACTTGTCCATTTAAATGATTTGGATTCGGTGTACTCATAGATGATTCACCACTTTCTGAATTAGGCTAACACTGTTCAAGTTCCCTAATTCCTAGTGATAAAACAAAATTCCGTAAATCAATTTATGACAATCTTAGACACAGACCCGTATTTAATTAGAATGAACGGGTCTGTTAGCGTGTTTAGAATTCACATGCAGGAATCTTGGTTGTTTATATAGTAAGATGCTTAGCACAATTGCACTAATGATAAAGGATGGAAGCATATAACCAATATTATACGTCAATGAGTACATCCAAACGGATCCAGGAACACCATCTGGCATAAAGTAATCAATAAAGATGATTCCTGAAGCAAAATGACTTAAAAATCTGAGTGTGCACCCAACAAATGCTCCTAGGGTGAGATACAACGTGAATCGTTTAATATTTCCTTGCGATACAGCATTTTTCACAGCTGATGAAAAGATACCTGCAAAACCAACTACAAAAAAGGCTACAGGATAATCTAATACATATTGAGCGGGGTGAACAATAAAGGGATCTAAAATGGAATTAAACAATCCGATTAATAACCCCGAAAGCAATCCACCTTTTAATCCCCAACGAAATGCCATAAACAGAATAGGTACCATGGCAAATGAGATCGATCCTCCCTGAAGCCATAGCGGAATTGATAAATACGGTAAGCTTAAAACTGCTCCTAAAGCCGAAAACAATGCTACTTCAACTAAAAATAAAATAGGACTTCTTTTCATAATAAAAACGCCTCCCCAATTAAATTTTTCCACAAAAAAAGCAATGCAAGGGAGAGCTTTAAGATGGAAGTCCTTTTGCATTGCGCCATCAATAAAGCCACATCCCTACGCTAGAATTAACTAACAGGTTCAAAGGGTTAGAACAAATGTTCAATCTCAGCCATTCCGGCTCCCCTTGTGGTCTTTCTTACATCTGCTTTTTTCGATACGTCTATTATAAAAGATATGTGCTGAAACATTCAAATGGTAGAGACTGTTAGTTACTGCCTATAAATAAAGCCGCATACCAAAAGTATGCGGCCAATCCACTTATTTTTGAATAAACATTTGTGTCCAGTAGATGCCCATCTCTCCGCCTTCTGCCACTCCGACTCCAATGTGTGTTACGCTTTTGTTTAAAATATTTTTACGGTGACCGGCACTTTGCATCCATTTACGCACAACTTCTTCAGGTGAATCTTGACCAGCAGCAATGTTCTCAGCTGCAGTTTTATAATCAATTCCAAAGTTTTGCATCATTTCAAAAGGACTTCCGTACGTTGGAGAGTTGTGTGAGAAGTATCCTTTGTTTACCATGTCTTGGGATTTCTTTTGAGCCACTTGAGCTAACTCATCGTATGCTTTTAATTTAGGAAGACCGTTCTTTTGACGCTCTTTGTTCGTTAGTTCAACAACCTGTTGCTTAAAGCCATCAGACTGTTGGCTCTCTTTTGCTTTTTGATTCGTGTCCTGTTGTTGCTGCTGTTGAGTTCCTTTTTGACCTTGGTTACGTTCTGGAGTTTGTGCATATTGTCTTGCATCTCCATTACCTTGATCTGGTGCTGCACCTCGGTTGTAACGTTCCATACGCTCATATTGCGCGTCTCCATTTCCACCGAAAGGGACTACATATTTGCGCAGTTCTGTTTGTACATCAAAACGATTGTTATCGCGATCTCGGTCGCCCATATTTAACCCATAACCGCCTCCGTTATCTCCGCGATTATACGTTATATCCTCAACATTGTTGTTATTATCTGCTACATCATTGTCCATACCTTCTTCATTTGCACCACAAGCTGCAAGAACAAACATCAATGCACATGCTGAAAGTATATATTTCAATGTTTTTATCATGTTTCAACCTCCTATATTAGGCTTTCTTAAGCCATTTGTAGTATTTGCTTGAGAAAATGTATTATGCTTTCTCTCTAAACAAATGAGGAGGGAATTGATGGTGAAAACACCGGTAAAAAATGCTCGTTCTACTATGATTTTTCGAGGGGATTTGACCAAAATCGCAATTTCCCTTCCAGTTCTATAGTACTTTTATCCTTATTAAGAGAAAAAGAAAATGAAAACGCTTTTAAAAGCTATAATACTCACCTTTATGTTGCAAAGATTTCTCCAAAAAATTATTGTATGATTATTCTGAAAACAATATTAGGAGGGATCTTTTTGAAAAGATTATTTTTTGCGGTGATGAGTGTTGTATTTTTTCTTTCGTTGGTTGCGGGACAGTTACCAGTATCTGCCCAATCCAAAGCTCCTGTGAGTGATTACTTAGTTGGTTTCGAAAAAGAAATTAAGCAAAAGCATCTAGATCAACTTACACAAGCTGGCGGTGAAGTCAAACACCAATTTAAATACATCAATGTGGTGCAAGTCTCTCTTCCAGAACAGGCTGTAGAATCTTTACAAAACAAACCTAATGTAGCTTACATTGAAAAAGATGCAGAGGTTCAAGCATTTGGACAAACTACTCCTTGGGGCATCACTGAAATTAATGCAGATGATGTTCAAGCAAATGGAACTACTGGAAATGGAGTAAAAGTTGCAGTATTAGATACTGGGATTAGTGCAAGTCATGAAGATCTTAGTGTTGCAGGGGGAGCTAGCTTCGTAGACAGTGAACCAGATCCATTTAACGATGGCAATGGTCATGGTACTCACGTTGCTGGTACTATTGCTGGTCTAGATAATACACTTGGTGTTCTAGGCGTAGCTCCTGATGTTAGCTTATACGCTGTAAAAGTACTTGATAGCGATGGAAGTGGTACTTATAGTGGCATCATTAAAGGTGTTGAGTGGGCTGTCGATAACAATATCGATGTAGTTAACATGAGTCTTGGTGGTAGTCGCGGTTCTACAAGTCTTGAGCAAGCAATGGATAACGCGTATAATAGTGGCGTTTTACTTGTTGCAGCAGCAGGAAACGATGGTACTCGTGGAAAGAAAAATACAATTGGTTATCCTGCAAAATACAGCTCAGTAATGGCTGTTGGTGCAGTTGACTCTAACCTAGACCGTGCTTCTTTCTCTTCTGTAGGAAGTGAGCTTGAAGTAATGGCTCCTGGCGTAAATATTTATAGCTCTGTACCTGGTGATAGCTACGATTCCTACAACGGAACTTCTATGGCTTCTCCACACGTAGCGGGCGCTGCAGCATTAATTCTTGCGAATGATGGCTCCCTTACGAATGCAGAGGTACGCAGCTTACTTAACGACACAGCTACTCCATTAGGTGATTCTTTCTACTACGGTAATGGTTTCATCAATGTTCAGGAAGCTGTAAATACGGCTACTACTACTTATCAAGTAGCGAATTAATACACTCCCCTTCATTCACCCTGGTCATTTGGCCAGGGTTTTCTTTTGTCATTTTCTCTAGATAACCAGCAAATCAATTCTTTTCTTCTATAATTGAAATTCCGTTATAGCCCCCTTATCTGGAAGACTTGGAATCGAGATAATGTGCGTATGGTTCCGTTGCTTTTGTGCAGATCGGCGGGCTGTGGAACGGGTTGCTTTCCCCGGAAGACCGATCGAGCTTCCTCGTCACTTCGTTCCTGCGGGATCTCGCTCGCCCTTTCTACCGGAGGAGTCAACCCGTTCCACAGCCCGCCTTAGCCGAATGGAGATTAACGGAACCGCCTTAGTTCTGGGATGAGGTGTTCTGTTTCCAGGTAGTATAACCCTATCATGACAAGGCTCTGAACAACTTCTCTGAATATGTTTTCCAACCAACATGACGTGGGATATCCAAATTATGGTCCGTTAGTTTCCATAATCGCGTGGAGGGAAGGAAACGGCAAACTGTCGTGGTAGCAAAGGCAAGACGAGACCCCGCAGGAACGAGGAGGCTATACAATGGAGGTTCTACTAAAACCGCCACATCATGTGGCAACGTAGAACTACCCCACGTCGTGTGGGGCAACAACAGGCTTGCCGTTTCACTGACCGCAACAAATTACCCAACAGCAACGGACTCCTCTCAGTTTCAAGTCTTCAACAATCCTGCCAAATTGCTGAATAACCTAAACAAAATTTGCACATAAAAAAGCCTCCCTAAACGGAAGGCTTTTATTATTTATTGATTAAATGTCAGTAAGTTCAATTGAAGTCGGCTCTGGTGGCTCATCCATAGTTAGATGTGTTGTCGCTCCTAGAGATGTTACTGCTAATACTCCCAGTGCTAGTGTTGCCATTACGAATTTCTTCATAATTGATCTCCTCCTCTTAATTTTTGGATAGCTTTTTATATGAATAATTAGCTAACGAAAGATAATAGCAAGCATCTTTATATTTTTTATTTGCTTGCAAACATTCTGATAACAACTCACAATAATTTGCTAAATATTGATGATCTTCATTATCTTGGAAATAAGGTATAACCGTTTCTTTCAAATAATGTTCTAAACTTATTTGATCACCAAGAACTCTTAATTTATATACTTGGAAGTAATACTCAAACAATTTATAGTCTTCTTTATCTGTCACCATTAATAAGCCTCTATCAACCATTTCCATCAGTTGACTTTGGTCATCAAGTTCAAATAGCGCTTCAACCATAGAAGCTATAGTTGTTAATTTCCCCTTGAAATTTTGAGTCTCTTTAAATACCAAGCTTTGCTCAAAGTGTTTAAAAGCCTTCTTGTAATCATCCTTTGCAGCATACAGGTTCCCAAGGTTCTGGTATGCTACCCCTTTTAAAGAAGGTTCTTGCAAGTAATTCGCTGCTTTTATAGAGAGGTTAAATGCTTCTTCTGCTCGATCAAATTGTTTAATTCGTTTATAGCATATTCCCAATAAAATTTGGCAATCGGCACTGCGTCTAAAATCGAAGTTAATCGAGTAAAGATCTAAAGCTAGCCTTGTATAATGCAAACAAAGTGTGACGTTTTGGAGCGCTAATTCATTAATAGCGATTAAAAAGTATAAATCCGATTTCTCAAAGTCATTCATTGGACGAATGTTTAAAATAGATAAAGCATTAGTATAATTCGTATGCGCATCCATATAACGATAACTCAGATTTGCAAAAAGCCCTTTAAATTTAAAATGATAATATTGATGCTTCTCTTCAAACATATCATCCATACGATCAAGCTTTTCTAATAAAACGGGCACTTCACTTAAATGTCTCATTAGTAAGTGATAACGAACCTCAAACAATTTGAATAAGGCTAAAATACTAGGACTCACATTGTTTTGTACCTCTTGTTTCAATCGTAGATAATGTTCTGTAGCTTGATCATTTTTACGCTGGATTATCATCGAGTACCATTCATGAAGGTCTTGTTCTAATTGCTCTTCATCCATATCATCAGAATCCATATCAAATTGAATATTAAGCCGATCAAACAATAACTTCATAATTTCATCACTTGGCTTTGTATTCCCGTTTTCAATTTTACTAAGATAAGATAAAGAACAAATCCCTTCTGCTGTACCTTCAAGTGTGCGATTCTGATTTAACCTGTGAAATTTAATTTTTTTACCTAACTCAGCGTTCATGCCTTGCTACCAACTCACTCTCTACAGGCCATCATCCACTAATACCACTATATTATCTATTAGGGATAATTAAGCTAATTTCCTGCTATTTTTATTTGGGAAAACCCAACCGAAAAACGCCTATAAAACGGTGGTTTATATAACCTATTTTCTCAAACTAGGTTTCCCTCCCTTTTTTTGTGGATTGTGTATATCGTACTGAATTTCCTACTAATTCTCAATATTCTGATAATTTTTCATTCAAGAGTACTAGAAATTCTCCCATATATGTAAAATTTTCTCTCGTTATCATGGTATAATTTTCCCTGAAGAATATTTAAGACTATTAAAAATTAGGACATAAGTACTGATGCCTGATAAGTAAAAAAACATAAAGTTAAAACATAATTTAAATTATTTTTCCTCATTTTAGTAAAAAGTTTTTCTGATTTAAAAAATAAAAAGCCTCTTCTGAAACCGAAGAGGCTTTTTGAACGTCTATCTTATATTATTGTTTTTCATTCTCTACTGCATTAAATAGTGCAATGGAAAAATCAGCTCTAGTAGCGTCCTGATCTGAATTAAAATGTTTAGGTTCGAACTCATTTGTGGTATCTATAGAACTAAGGAGAACAATAGCTTTATCCATTCCACTTTTCGTTTTTGATACATATCCAATATCATTCTCTATTTCAAATGCATTTTGAATAATTAGAGCCATTTGACCTCTTGTGATGGTCTCTTTTGGTCGGAAAGTTCCATCTGGATACCCGTGAATGATGCCAGCTTCTTTCATAGAAGCAATATCCTGAGCAAAACGATAATTTTCACTTACATCACTAAATAATGACATGTTTTCCGAGTCAATTTTTAAATAGTTATTTAATAGTGCTGCAGCTTGCCCGCGTGTAATAGATCGGCTTGGCTTAAAGCTACCATCTGTATATCCATTAATAACTTCAGATTGTGTCAATGTTTTTATTGCATCGTATGCTACGTGATCTTCAGTCAGATCGCTAAAAAGTTGGTCTTTATCCACGTCACCAAAATCTTCTACTCGACGACCTCCAGCATATTTCGGTCCCCAATATGGGTTGCTTAAAGATGCAATCGTCACTCCATCATTTGTAGCAGAAATAAATTGATTTTCTCCTACATATATACCAACGTGTGATATTCCATTTCTATATGTATTCTTAAAAAATACTAAATCTCCGGTTTTAAGTTCACTTTTACTTACCGGATCACCTTCATATGCTTGTTGTAATGTTGTTCGTGGAAGCTCCACACCAAGCTTATTATAAACATGTTGCGTGTAACCAGAACAATCAAAACCATTTACACTGTTACCACCGAAAGCGTAAGGAGTGCCAAGGTATTCTTTTGCGGTGTTCAATACTTGGTCCTTATTCACTGCTGCCGAAACGAGATGTCCATTCCCCAAAACCAAAATACCTGCAAACACAACCGTCAAAAATCTTTTCAATACATTCACTCTCCATCTATTTGTACGCTCTTATTGTAGTTAGTACCTATTCTATCAAATTTTTCTCTTCCGTCATTTTACGTTTTTATTACAATTTTCACGATTTTCTTCCTATTGATTTAACACAAAGAAAAGTTTATTGAAATCACTCACGGGAAAACTTGCTGTGAAATCACATTGTTTTCATTAAGGAGGAAATTTTCATGAAACCATTTGTTCGAGAATATACGAATGACGAAACGGTTAAAGAAGATGTGCAAAAATTATCTAACCATGGTATAGATAGCAACAACATCTACCTTATGACACACGATGATGATCGCACTGAACGATTAGCAGGAAATACAGACGCTAGTACAGTTGGCATGAAAGAAACTGGTGTTGGAGAAGCTGTTAGTAATATGTTTAATAAAAAAGGCGATGAGCTTCGTAATAAGCTACAAGACCTAGGCTTCTCTGCATCTGAGGCTGAAACGTATGAAGAACGATTAGACGAAGGAAAAGTTCTTTTAATCGTGACAGATACACAAGACATTGAAAATATCATCTAATAAATCGAAAGGAGCGACAAGAAAAAGTCGCTCCTTTCTTTATACTTGCTATACTTCTACTGAATATTCCTCTGGTAATTCATTTAATTCCTTCTTTAGTTGTCCGAACAGAATTAACCGATACATTCGAAAATCTGCACGTAATGACCATACAGGATGACCAAATGTTGCTGGCTTATTTCCTTCAAATACATAGTGACTAAACCAAGCAAATCCGTATGCGATCACAGGTGCCAATAAAATAAACCAACCGTTTAAAAGAACGATCGCAGTAATCAAACAAATGAAAACAAAAGAAGTACCCACAAAATGCCATGCTCTCGTTGACTTTTTACTATGTTGAGACAAGTAAAAAGGCCAAAACTCTTCATAACTTTGAAAGTCTCTTTCCATTCTGCTCCCCCCTAAGCATAATCATTCTTTCTTTCAGTATATATGAGGAAATCCACCTTTAAAAGACCGAATTTTCTGTCATTTTAATTTCCATGGCAATGACTTACATTGACACTCATACGAAAAACTCCTAAAGTGATAGAGTACAAAACGCTCACAACCTGAAAATCTTCACTTAAAGAGAGGTGCAACATGATGAACCAAACAAGAGAAAACCCTCTTGCCCTACTCCCATTGCTCTCATTTTTATTCGTATTTGTGGGAGCCGGAATCATATATGATGACTTTTATAAAATATCTATCCTAATCCCAGCTGGTATAGCAGCAATGCTATCACTACTCATAAACCGTAACGCTTCCATCATGGAAAAAGCGAAACAGTTTGTAAAAGGCGCATTTGAGCGAAATATTATTACAATGGTTACCATTTTCCTTCTAGCAGGTGCCTTTTCTGCTATTGCAAATAAAATAGGTGCTGTTGAGCAAACTGTTAACCTTGCTCTAACCTATTTGCCTCAAAGTTTAATTTTAGTAGGAATCTTTTTAATAGGAAGTTTCGTGTCCCTTGCTATGGGAACTTCAGTAGGTACCATTAGTGCTTTAGCACCTATTGCAGTTGGCATTAGTGCTGAAACAGAGCTTTCTACTGCATTAACTGTTGCTGTTGTGGTATCTGGGGCAATGTTTGGAGATAATCTATCCATTATTTCTGACACGACAATTGCTGCTGTTCGTACTCAAATGACAAAAATGAAGGACAAGTTTAAGACCAATTTCTTCATTGTATTACCAGCAGCTATTATAACAATGGTTATTTTAGCCTTTTTAACACCTGATCAGGCATCCGGGGTTCCTGTTGATTCAGTACAATGGATTCGAGTTCTTCCTTATATAGGTGTCCTAGTAGCAGCTTTACTTGGTCTCCACGTATTTCTAGTATTAGGTGGAGGTATTCTGTTTGCAGGACTTATCGGAATATGGGATGGAAGCATAGCTCTCCCAGCCTTTTTCAATACTGTTGCTACAGGTGCCTGGGGCATGCACAATTTAATTCTACTCACGATTCTTTTAGGTGGCATTGTTGCCTTAATGAATTTTAATGGTGGGATTCAGTATATTTTGAATAAGCTTACAAACAAGGTTCAAACACAAAAAGGTGCTGAATATAGCCTTGCTGGACTCGTTAGTACCACTAACTTGGCTACAGCCAATAATACAATTGCCATCTTAACAACTGGGCCTCTTGCTAAAACGATCTCAGATCAATATGGTATTGATTCTCGAAAGTCAGCAAGTATTCTAGATATTTTCTCTTGTACAATCCAGGGCATTATCCCTTATGGTGCACAAATCCTGACAGCGGCTAGTCTTGCAGAAGTTGCACCAACTGATTTGATTCCATTTGCTTTTTACCCAATTTTAATTGCAATCTTTGGGCTCATAGCGATCTCATTCAATTTTCCTCGATTTAAAACGAAACAATAATGAACTACACCTTTTGCCATTCGTGCAAAAGGTGTTTTTTATCCTTCAAAATACTGCTAAAATAAGCTTTTAAAGAAGAGTTTCAGAAAAAAATAAAAAAATTTACGAAATAGTGAATCCTAGTTGAAATTCGCTCCGTCTTATAACTAAACAGAATTCATATGCAGGATTGAACACACGAAAGGATGACATAGGAATGGGAGAACAGGTGATGGTTGAAGAACCCCCTTCTCACCAAGATTCAGTCGATTTGCTCGAAATGGACTCAACAGAGGCTCTTGAAAAAATCATGGACGAATATGGTGATGACGTTAAACGTTTTGTTTATACATATGTAAAAAATCAAGCAGACACTGATGATATTACACAGGAAACGTTTATTACCGTATATAAAAAGCTTCATACCTTTCAGCATAAATCCTCATTAAGAACATGGATTTTTTCAATTGCCGTCAATAAGAGTAAAGACTACTTGAGAAGCTTTCATACTAGACATGATAATTTATTTCAAAAAATTAAATCCTATATCACAGAATCATCGGATCATGAAACACCTGAAAGACAGGTGCTTTCCCAGAGTGAGTCTAGTGAATTAATGGACTATATCATGAAACTTCCGATCAAATATCGTGAAGTACTCATACTTTATTATTTTAATGATTTCTCTATAAAAGAAATTGCTCATTCTCTTAACCAAAAAGAATCCAGCATTAAAACCCGACTTAATCGATCTCGCAGTAAATTAGCTCAAGTGATTGAAGACGCAGACGACCAAAGGAGTGATCAATGATGAATGTGGATCAGAAGTTAAGAGATCTTAAGGATGAATATCATTCCGATATCCCGACATCATTTACCGAAAAAGATAAACAAAATATCTTTAAAACGATTAGCCAAGATACATATCCAAAGCGACCAAAGCTTTCCCAATACTTTCAAAAACCAGCGGCACTTGTTTCATATGCAGCTGTAATCGCACTAATCGGGATTCTTTCATTTGGTCAGATTGGATTTGAAAATACAGCTTCACCGAATGTTTCTAGTGATCATGCTATTAATCAAGCTGGACCAAACATGAAAGGCAACTTACCTGCTACTGGTGGTGGCTCTGGTGATTCTGGAGAAAAAGACCAAGCACCTGCTTCAGAGAATACTAATACAATAGATAGTCCAATCACTTGGAACACCTTAATCGAAGGTGATCAATTTAATTCAATGAAGCTTTCTAAACTTAGCCAGAACCCAAAGCATGCTACTTTTACTGGTGACATTGTCCTTTCTGGATCTGTTGTCAAAAAAGATACTGGTTATAAATTTCATGTTAGCGATTTTACCAAATCAAAACTTCCTTTAATGGAAGATCAAAAAGGTATGCTAATTGTAGATTTTGAAAATATAGATGATTTACAAGATTCTCTTCAAAAAGCAAATGAAGAAGAAGCATTTATCAAATTTATTATTTCTGAGTACCACTACCGTAGCGTGGACGGACAAATCGAAAGATCCATCACGGTTAATGGAGTTATTCTAGATGAGGATTATATAGAAGTAAATCCTCAATAAAATTGTTTCCTCCCAATAGGATAAATATATATGAAATGCCAAGCTCCGATTTGCGATAAGGTCGGGGCTATCTTTTTGTCTTTTTTAGGTTTTTGCGATGTATCCCTGCTCCCGTCCATATTCTAACAAGGCGTCATAAGGATCTCCCTCTAAGACAAATACATGAGCAAAAGCAGCTTCCGTATTGAAACCTTCCCTCTTCAATCCACGAATGATTTCTCTTAATCCATCATACTTTTGTAATAACTTATATTCGATCACCATATGTAAGTAAGCATTTTGTTTATCAACAGGAAGATCCTGTCCAAATAACTCAAATACAAATCCTTTATAAGAGAAATTCACTTTTAGAACATCTCTCCCCCGTATTTTTTTCATTTTACGTTCATAGCCTTCATTAGATTGATATTGATGATCAAGTATGGTTGCTACCTGATCAAAATCATGAACTTCCATTATGATATCGAGATCTGAGTTAGGAAGATCCAACTCAATCGGAATTGTCCCGCAAAGCGTTGGACTGTAATCACTCAACACGTTTAAGAGGTTCAATTCATGAATAGTTTTATATGCCTGTTGTTGCTTGTGATTTCCTTTCTTTAAGTAATCTATATGTTGAAACATAGTAAACTCCTTCCCCTATGTATTATGGCAATGAATGATGATATTAGAAAGTGTAGTTAAAGATGAATCTTCTTAAATTCCTTGTAAAAATGAAGGGGTTTTGAAAGAAAAAAAGAAATCTCTTAAGAGATCCTATTCGTCTAGAGGTGATACACTATGGAACGATTAGAGAAATTTTGTTCGACCCTTTTATCAAAATCAAAATCTTTAACTCCTAAAAAGATCTTGTCTACCCTAGAAGACCACCCCATTACTTACGTAGATGTTCAATCATCCATTGAAAAAGAAACGGAAGGCTATGCATACGGAAGAAAAACCTTACATAGAACAGATGATGTTGAAATCCTTCTGTTATATTGGCCCCCAGGCGTATCTTCTCCTATTCATGATCATGGAGAATCCTACGGGGTTGTTCATGTTGTTCAAGGGGACATTCTTAATGAAAATTTCAGAAAAGTAGATGAAGGAAAAGTAGCACTTATTGAAAAAGAATACGGATGTGAAAGTGACACGGTTGTATCGTATTTTGGTGATATTCACCGCCTCAGTAACCAAGCTGAACACCCTTGTATATCCCTTCATGTGTATTCCCCACCTCTTGTGGAGATGGGTGTATATGAGTTAATCGAAAATGATGAGGTTTCACCATTAGGGTAAAGAAAAAGCAGACTCATGAAGAGCCTGCTTTTTCCTATGCCTGAAAATCATCTTTCTTATTAGAAGATTGCTTTTGTCGACGTTTTCGCTTCAATCGATGCAGTATTTTCTCTGAATCTAGGTGTATGGTTTTTGAAGTATATTCATCAGAAGCTTTAATATCATCAGTTGATGCCTTAATAAACGACCATGCGAGGATGATCATGATAAATAGTAAAGGAAATCCACCGACAATACTGGCTGTCTGTAACGTATTTAAACCACCTAAGAACATGAGCACTAGTGGCAAAAAGCATAACGTAAATGCCCAAAATAATCGATTCCATCGTAACGGTTCCTCTTTCACTTCTTTTTGAACAACCGATGATAAAATGTATGAGCTGGAATCAAAGGTTGTCGCTAAGAAAATGATCGCTAAAACCGTAAAGATGAATACCATAAACGGCCCAAGCGGTAATTCATTAATGATATTAATGATCGCAGTTGGGGCTCCTTGGTCATTCAATACTGAAATAACGTCATATGAGCCTGTAAGTTGCATGTGCAAACCGTAATTTCCGATAATACCAAAGAATAAAATACAACCTAATGTACCATAAAGAATCGTACCTAAAATCATCTGACGTATGGTACGGCCACGGGAGATGCGTGCGATAAACAATCCCACAAATGGGGCATACACCAACCACCATGCCCAGTAGAAAACCGTCCAGCTTTCAGGGAATTTTGTTTCTGTGAAAGGACCCATATCAGTGAATGGCTCAGTCCAGGTACTCATATGAAAGAAATTGTCCAAAATCAGACCTATACTGTTTGTTGCTGTCTCCGATAGGAATCGAGTAGGTCCGAAAATAAACACAAAGGCTAGTAAAAAGATGGCTAACCATAAATTTAAATCACTTAAAATTTTAATCCCTTTTTTCAGTCCAGAATACGCACTAATTGCAAAGATTACAGTACACAAGAGCAAAATAAAGGTTTTCAATGTTAAACTTACTTCAATTCCTGTAATCTGGTTCACACCTTGTGCAATCATTGGTGCGCCTAGCGCAAGTGTCGTTCCTGCTCCTCCCAGTAAGCCAAACATGAAGAGAATATCAATGGTTTTCCCTAAAGGTCCATCCACTTTATCTCCAAATAACGGGCGACATGCATAGCTTATTTTTAATACAGGTGTTTTACGAACATAGTAAAAGTATGCCATCGGAAGGGCTGGTAATGTATAAATCGCCCACGCAATTGGACCCCAGTGAAAAATCCCATAAGCACTGGACCATGCAATTGCTTCTTTTGTACCTGCTTCCATTCCAAATGGAGGATTTTGAAAATAATACGCCCATTCAATCGTACCCCAATATAAGATACTTGATCCTATCCCAGCACAAAACAGCATGGCTGCCCAAGAAAATGTGCTAAACTCAGGTCTTTCCCCTTCATCACCTAGCTTAACATGTCCATTTTTACTAAAAGCAACATAAATTAAAAAGAAAAATATTCCTAATCCAACGACTAAATAAAGTGATCCAACATTGGATGTGATCATACTATTCGCTTGATTAACAAACTCTTTCCCCTGATCTGGAAAAATAATAAGGGGGATTGTCACGATCAAAAGTAATGCAAGAGCGCCTATAAATGTAGGCCAATCTATTATCTTTCGATTCATGTCCTCTCTCCTTTCAAAGTTTCATTTCCTTTTTGTACGGATATCATTTCAGAAGTGATGTTGACTGGGGGATTTTGGGTTGGACATATGTTATATACCACAAGAAGAAATAACTAATCGTAAATATTACGAAATATGTCGAATTATAAGTGAGTCATATTAGAAAGGTGCTGATTTCAAGAGGTTTTATGTAAAAAAAAATCCCGCCACCATGTGACAGGATCTCCTTTTATTCAGGCCTTGGTATTGATATTTTCTTCCCTAGTTTTGCGTAATCACTTCCAGCCAGTCTTCCAATTGCATCAAGAGCCTCAGCGTCGATTTTGCCATCCTGATAAACCGCTTCATCAAAATGGAACAACACAACTTCTCCAATGATTAAGTCACAACCATTATCATCACTTCCGCCTAAAGGGATGTTTCGGTGTAGCTTACATTCCATTCTTACTTTCGCTTGTTTAATCCCTGGTACATCTACCATTTCACTATTTACTAATCTTAGGTTTGTTTGATCAATCTCGCTTACATCTTTATCATATGTCCCTGAGGTTTGGTTCATATCTTCCATATAGCTTTCATCAACGATATGAACGACAAACTCTTCGTTCTCTATAATATTTTGAGCTGTATGTTTCACGGTCTTGCCTTCTCTTCTACCCACAGAAACAGATATAAGGGGTGGTGTTGCCGTCACTACATTGAAAAAGCTAAATGGTGCGGCATTCACAATACCTTCTCCGTTTTTTGATGTAATAAATGCAATCGGCCTAGGGATCACACTACCGCTTAAAAGTTTATAATTATCCTTCCCCGTTTTGTCCTTTGGATTGATTTGTATCATTCAACATCTCCTCCCCATTTAATTTCTTAAATATTAAGGAAAAAACCTTACCCTTAATTTCTTCCCTTTCATTAAATAAATGATGCCGAGCTTTTGGCATATGGTGAATATCAGCCTTGGGGAACTTTTCCCGCAAGAACTTTAGATTAAATTTCCAATCAACCGTATCATCCAAGTCACCCTGAATGACAGAAATCGGATCATAGGAACGCCCTTGCTCTTGAATCGACTTGTTCCAACGTATTAGTGCTTCGTACCATTGAAATGGAACGCGTTTGTGCTGTAAAGGATCTTGTTTAACGAACTTTAGATAGTCCTTATTCGAACTATTGGCTCTGAACTTCCGGAAGATCCCATTTACAAATGGATTTAACAAATAATATCCGGCTTTTGTAAGCTTCCAATGCTTCGATCGAATTAAGGGAGCTGCTGTAATAATTGTAGTAAATGGATGTTTCTTTTTCTTCAAAATATAATTGATGATGATTGCACCACCAGTACTATGGCCGATTGCATGATAAGGAGGTGGAAGCTGATCTGTCATGAGATCGATCACTTTTTGCAAGGTTTGGCCATAATGATTGAATTTTTGAACCGAAGCTTTTTCTCCTCCAGACAAACCGTGTCCTTGAAGGTCATAAACAATCACTCTATATTGATACTTCGTTAAATATTCAATAATTGTTCGGAGTAGTCCTGCATGGTCAAAATATCCATGTAAAAGTAAAATGGTGCCTATGGGTTGCTCAGGTGAGTGCATTTGGACCATGATTTTTGTGTCATTCGCATATAAAACGCCCATATGAAATTTAGTATGTGGAATATCAAGTCCATAGTAGGTTAAGTATTGTTTTATCGCATGACTTGGTGCAATTGGATTTCGAAAATCAATGGGTTGGTCCCAGTTGCTTGCCTTTCTTAAGATCTCATCCATATTATGTGCCATATGCCTTTCACCCTTAAGCTCTATTTTGTATTAGATTAACCGATTTTGTAGTGTTTCACTCATTATATCGGAGTCAGCACCTTAGTGTAAATATACACTTTATGATTTATCAGACATATTAAAAAAATCACCCAGGTGCCTTTGCACCTGAGTGACCTCCTCTATACCCTTTTATTTTTCATGAAATTCAATACTTCTAAATCAATCTTTCCTTGCTCAAGTTCACGTTCTTCAAAATTTTCCTGATGAATAAAAGCAGTGAATGCTTTATGAAGAATGTTATCCGCTACGTGAACAGTTGGTAAGTACTCAAGTCGTTTAAGCTGTTGTAGTAGTTCTTCTTTTACATCCCCTTCAATCTCAGCAATATTTTCAGACTTCGTAGTGCCAAAATAAAGTTGCTGCAGTCGGTAAATACGATCCAATTCTTTAATAGGTTCATCATGCTCATCAACGCGAAGGTCTATGTAACGGTCATTGTAGCCCCCATATCCACCATGTTCTTTCACAACATAAAGCGCAGCGGATTGCTTTCCTCGTTTGTCTCCACCAGCTGACTGCCCTGCTTGAAGAGCTGCTAGCAAACGATCAGCAAGTGAGCCTTCTGATGTTTCAAACGTTGTTGACATCGCATGAACCGTTTCTTCACCTACTAAAATGTTCCCTTGTGCAGCATAATTCGTACCTGTTACACCACCTGCCCAGTTGTAGCAGTTTTCACCTGTAAATGTCGCAGCTTCTCCTTTTGCATTGACCATACCCACTTGTCTCATGGAGTGTTCAGGATCATCTTTTGTTAAAAATTCAATTGCTTCTTGTGGAGGCATACCTTGATCCATTAATACAATGCCATATGGTCCATAGGATGGGTTTGCTAAGGATTGTGTCGCCACCGCTCCAACACCTGCCTTTGCCCAAGGTACAACAGAGCCAACTCCTAAAAACTTAGATTGAACAGCTACACCTAACTCTTCTGTTTCTGGATCATAGCCTACAATTGAAAATGTGGATACAAGTTCTTTTGAATGCTTGTGCATGTTGTCTCCCCCTTTTTCCCTTTAAAATGATTAAACCTACTATATAAAACGTTTCCTTATTTATGCAAGAAACTTCACTTATCGTGCGCACATTAGTAAAGGGCCAGCACATTCGCTGACCCACACATGTTTATTCTTTCTGATCTTTATCCTTTTCTTCTTCTTCAAAATGAGCATCAACAGGCCCTTTTTGCTTTTCTTCCTTTTTCTTTCTACGACGTCTTACTCGTTCCAATATCTTTTTATAATTTAATGAGATGGTTTTCGGTTTGTAATGCTCTGAATTTCGAATGTCTCCACTTGAAGCCTTCATAAACGACCATCCAAGCATAATCATAATGAAGAGGAGCGGGAAGCCACCTACAATACTTGCGGTTTGTAAGGTTCCAAGACCTCCAAGGAACATGAGTGTTAGAGGCAATAAGCATAGTGCAAATGCCCAAAACAGACGATTCCAACGAAGAGGCTCATCTTCAACTTCTTTTTGTACAACAGATGCAAGAATATACGAACTTGAATCAAACGTTGTCGCTAAGAAAATAATCGCCAAAATGGTGAAGATGAAAATCATAAACGCTGCTAATGGTAGCTGCCCAATGATTTCAATAATCGCTTTCGGTGCTCCTTGATCATTTAAAACAGAAATGACATCAAACTCTCCAGTCATTTGCATGTGCATTCCAAAGTTTCCAATGATTCCGAAGAACAGTAAACTTCCAATTGTTCCATAAATAATGGTTCCTAAAATCATTTGACGGATAGAGCGTCCTCGGGAAATTTTAGCAACGAACAAACCTACAAATGGTGCATATACAAGCCACCAAGCCCAGTAGAAAACGGTCCAGGCTTCCGGGAATCCTGTTTTTTCATAAGGTCCCAAAGCATTGTAAGGCTCTGTCCATGTACTCATATGGAAAAAGTTATCTAACAATAATCCAATGCTGTTTGTTGTTGTCTCGGAAATGAATCGAGTTGGTCCAACAATAAAAACGAAAACAAGCAAGAAAATGGACAACCATAAGTTGATATCACTTAATACCTTGATCCCTTTTCGCAGTCCTGTATAAGCACTGATAGCAAATATGGCTGTTACAAGGGCTAAAATAAATGTTTTTAGCACCATATTTACCGGAATACCTGTGAGAGCATTAATACCTTCTGCAATCATTGGAGTCCCTAGCGCTAGGGTTGTTCCTGCTCCCCCTAACAGACCAAACATAAAGAGTACATCAATGATGGTACCAACAGGACCATCTGCATAACGTCCAATTAATGGACGTGTCGCTTCACTAACTTTTAAAACCGGCTTTTTACGAACGTAATAGAAATAAGCCATTGGAAGAGCCGGCAATGTGTATATTGCCCATGCAATCGGTCCCCAGTGGAAGATTCCATACGTACTTGCCCAAGCAATAGCATCTTTTGTATTCGCTTCAATACCGAATGGAGGTCCTTGATAGTAATACGCCCATTCGATCGTTCCCCAATACAGAATACTTGAACCAATCCCTGCACAGAAAAGCATTCCTGCCCAGGAGAAGTTATTGAATTCTGGTTTTTCCCCAGCATCACCTAACTTGACTCTTCCATTTTCACTAAAAGCTACATAAATAAGAAAAAAGAAAATGCCAAGTCCAACTAATAAGTAGAGAACCCCAAAATTCGTCGTAACAAACGTATTCGCTGCATTAACATACTCTGTTCCCTTATCCGGAAAAAGGACTAAAGGAACAACAACTAATAATAATAAGAAAAAGGCTCCTATAAACGTAGGCCAATCAATTAAACGGTTTTTCATGAAGGTTACTCCTTTACATAGTTGATTCATTGATAGGCTTATCTTTGGCTAGGAACTTTTTTTTATTCAGAACGCAAGCTTAATATCTTTAATAACCAAAATTATGTAATAATTATTTTAAAAAAATATTATCGTAATGTTTACATGTATATACATGCATGTTAGCTTAACGATTGAAGGTAATCCAAATATTTCATTGCAATCTAATTCTTGCTTAAAAGCTTGTTCCGAAAAATGAATGTTTTCGAATGCCTTCAAATGATTTTGAGGAGGTTTCATCATGAGAACAAACATCATGAAAATCGTAACAGCTGCATCTGTATTATTCGGATATATTGGATTTAATGCTTATCATGTGTATGCTTTCGATAGCACAGCTAATGACATGACAACTGTTGAAAAACATGAACAAGAAGAAAAAGCTACAGCATTCCTTTCAGCTGAACTACCAATTAAAAAAATGAAATTAGACAAAAAAGAAGCTAAACTACTAGAACGCGATCAAGAAACAAATAAAAAGGTAACAAAAGACAAGCAGACAAAAGAAAAACAATCCTCTGACGTTGTTCGCACCCTACAAGTTGAAGCAACAGCTTATACAGCATTCTGTGACGGATGCAGCGGCATTACGAGAACAGGACAAAACTTAAGAAAAAATCCAAATCAAAAAGTTATCGCGGTTGACCCAGATGTAATTCCATTAGGATCTAAAGTCTATGTTGAAGGCTATGGCACAGCAATCGCAGGAGATACCGGTAGCGCAATCCAAGGTAACCGTATCGATGTGTTTATCCCTTCTCAATCAAAAGCAATGGACTTCGGTCGTCGCCATAATGTTACCGTAAAAATCCTTTCAAAAGCATAAGAAATGAAATGATTTGGACGAACCGTCACTTCGATTAGTGGCGGGGATACATATACGAAAAGTGGAAGCGCCCGTTTAGCAACGGATGGACTTCCCTCGCCTCCTTTGCTGGAGCTAGACATTAAAAAAATAGACAATAAAAAACACCACTGAAATCAGTAGTGTTTTTATAATCTTATAGATTTACTTTCAACTTATTTCTTCTCCTCTAAATCCTCACCGAGAATTTTCACTTCACGTTCTAAAGCTACACCGAATTTTTCTTTTACCGTTTTTTGAACCATCTCAATAACAGAAATATAATCAGTAGCCGTGCAATTTTCTTTATTTACGATAAAGCCAGCGTGTTTCGTAGATACTTCTGCTCCACCAACACCTTTTCCTTGCAACTCGCTATCCTGAATAAGTTTTCCAGCAAAGTATCCAGGTGGTCGTTTGAATACACTCCCACATGAAGGGAACTCTAAAGGCTGTTTTGATTCACGCTTATACGTTAAGTCATCCATAACAGCTTTAATATCATCATATTCGCCTGGCTCAAGCTTGAACCCTGCTTCCAAGACGATATATCCTTTATCCGGAATGTTACTTGAGCGATATTCAAGATCTAAATCCTCAGGTGCAAGCTTTAATAAATCGCCATTGGGATCTACCACTTTTGCATACTCAAGGCAATCTTTAATCTCTCCACCATAGGCTCCCGCATTCATAAACAAAGCGCCTCCCACAGTACCTGGGATTCCACATGCGAACTCAAGTCCTGAAAGATGTTCATCAAGCGCTCTTCTAGAAGCATCAATAATTGCCGCTCCACTTTGAGCCACAATACGATTATCTTCACGTGAAATCGTATCAAGCTTCTTCAAGCTTAGTACAATCCCACGAATACCACCATCTTTTACAATTAAGTTGGAGCCATTACCAAGTAAGGTAAAGGGAACATCAACTTTATTTGCTAATTTAACAATATTTTGAACTTCATCATAGCTAGTTGGTGTTACAAAAAGATCAGCCCTACCTCCTAGTCGAGTATAGGTATGATTTCGAATATGTTCATCAACCAAAATGTTTTCTTTCGATGTAATGTCGAGCAACTTTTCATATGCATGTTGATATTTAACCAAAATAAATCATTCCTTTATAAGAAGTAACAAACAACGGTTCTCTATATAATTGAATCGTATTGAAGTCTAAGTACTCTTCAATACTCTATATCACAAAATCGTCCATACAACACATGATATATAAAATTGCTTTAACAAGCAACGAAGAACAGTCTTTTAGGGAAAATGCCTCACATGTATTATATGTAAGAAAGTGAAGAACGTAATTGGAATTTTGGAATTTTTGGATGGTTTAATGGTGGATTGCTCTCTGGAGATGAGCGTCGGTTTTTGTTGTTGAGCGTAGCTTTCAAAACTTGTACGTCAATTCAGTTGTGTATTAGCGCTTGTTTTCCGGTTTTGTGCGTAGGATCTATATACTACGGTACCCATTTTGCACTAAATCCACTTTAGCATAAGTCCAGAAAAAGACCCCCAGCCTACGCTAGGGATCTCTCCATTTTCATCCTATGATCTGTAATTCTTTCGGATACTTCGTTAGCGTCTCATGTCCTTCTTTTGTGATAAGAACATCGTCTTCAATGCGAACGCCACCTACATTCGGGTCATAGATGCCTGGTTCAATTGTGTACGTCATCCCTATTTTAAGGAGATCATTATTTAAATGACTCATAGATGGGAATTCGTGTACATTAATGCCTAATCCATGCCCAATACGGTGTGGAAATAAATCGCCATACCCTGCATTGATAATCATATCGCGAGCAATTTTATCTAAATCACCAATTCTGTTACCAGGCTTGCTTGCTTCAAGTGAAGCTATTTGCGCTGACAGTACTGTATTATAGATTTCTTTTTGCTCATTAGATACTTCTTTATAAATAACGGTACGAGTAATGTCTGATGTGTAACCATCAAGGACAACACCTAGATCAAATAACACGAGATCACCTTTTTGAAGCTTACGATCTCCAGGATTCCCGTGTGGATGACCAGATTTCTCACCGAATAGCACCATGGTAGAGAAGGACATTTCACGGATGCCTTTTTTCTTAAGCTCGTACTCAATCTTTGCGAGTACTTCCATTTCCGTAATACCTTCTTGAAGCGCTTCGACTCCAACCTTCACACCATAATCAGCAAACTCTGCTGCACGGCGGATGATCGCAATTTCATCTTCATCTTTTACAACGCGCATCTCGTTTAACTTCTCTTCAATCGGACGTACCTTTGCTGTCTGGAACAATGCTTGCAAAGCCCGACTACGTAAATATGTAAGAACCTCTTCTTCAAACGCTATCAAGTTTGCATTGGAAACATCTCGTTTATCAACGGACTCTTTGATAAGATCCCATGGGTTTTCATGATCTGCATACCCAATCACTTCATAAGGCCAGCCTGAATCCTTCACTTGTCCCACTTCCATTCCTGGTACGACAAACAATGGCTCAGCATCCTGGAACACAAAAAGTCCCATTAGGCGTTCATGTGGATCGGTGTGGAAGCCTGTTAAATAAAATACATTCTCAGTTGAGTTTATAAAGGCTACATCTGTTTCTTGTTCTTTTAACCAATTCGATAATTCTTTTAATCGCTTTGTCATATATTTCTCCCCCTTTTATTGACCTTTAACTGTTTTCATACATTATGTTTGTAATCGATTACTTTCTATATATAATCATACGTTAATTTTGTTGCTGCGAAAAGTAAAGATGAGTTCCCTATTGTAGTAATAATAGAAGCTGTTCCAACTTGAATAGTTATTATAAACCTTTCATCCTCCTACATTGCTAGAAATGCTTTTTTATACATCATGTGTAACATAAAGCCTCATTTGTAACATATTGTAATCTTTGTATTCAATTTGTCTTGTAAATGTTACCTACCTTTAATATGCATGTCCTAGACCTGCTGCTATAATTAGCTAAGGTTAATAAAGACAGGAGGAACGATCATGAAAAAGACAATCATGACTTCAATTGTTGGGCTCCTTATCGTTTTAGGTTTAGTAGGAAATACTGTAGTAGATCAAAAAGGACTTCATGCAGAATCCATAAAAGATGAACATAAAGAAAATACTTCAGATAAAAAAGATACAACAGCTAAAGATGTAGAAACAAGCAAGAAAAACCTCGAGAAGAAAGAAGCCAAAACGAAAAGATTTAAAAAGGTTGAAAAGCCAGCTAAAAAAGCAACAAAAAATACAAGGACGAAAGCCGCTTCTAAGTCTAAGAAAAAAATCACTATGGAAGCGACAGCATATACAGCGAATTGCACAGGGTGCAGCGGCATTACAAGAACAGGTATTAACTTAAAAGCCAACCCAAACCAAAAAGTGATTGCAGTTGATCCAAACGTCATCCCATTAGGAACAAGAGTGTATGTAGAAGGTTACGGAACAGCAATAGCGGGAGATACTGGCGGAGATATTAAAGGGAACCGCATTGACGTCTTCATCCCTAATCGTCAGGACGCACTAAATTTCGGACGTCGTCAGGTGACCGTTACGGTACTTGGTTAATTTAATATAGATAAGAAGAAACGTCTGGCATGGGCCAGGCGTTTTTTAAATTAACTTTTTATACAAAAAAAATCACCGCTCACGACTGAACGGTGACCCTTATGTGCATATCCTCTGACGGTTCATTATTGTACTATTGTTCTTCTGGTTGATGCTTAATAGCTGCATCGGATTTGCCGAATTCGCTATCCTCTCCACCAACTGTTGCTGCATTGGTTGGTTGCACCTCTTGTTGTTCTTGCTCTTGTTGGTTCTGATAGTCCTTTTCGAATAATTCACGTGCTTTGGAGAACAGAATTGTCATAGCGAATCACCATCCCTTTTTATTGTTACAGAGCGATTCCCTGTGGTTTTTTATGTAAAACTCAAAAAGTTAAAAAATTTTTATAAAATAGTAACTTTTCCTTATCTATTCAAACCACCCTCCTTTACCCTATTAATATATCAGCTTGATAATTGACTAAATTTCCCAATCAGTTCCATTGACACATTTTATTGAAAACGAATACAATAAAAGAAGATATTAGTCACTAGTTTAAAGTAAATGGAGTATAGTTTATGACAAAGACTGTAAATATTGGCAAGATGGCTGTTTTAATAGCAACTTTATCCGAAGAAGAACTCATTCATTTCGAGGATCAGCTCAAAGGCTATACATACTGCAGCGGAAAAGCTGGCTCTATGAATATGCAAAAAGTCATTTCATCCGTTGAAACAGCTGCTAAGCGGAACGGCATCATTCAAGATGAAGTGTATCGAGAAACCCATGCGTTATATCACGCTATATTAGAAGCATTAGAAGGTGTAACACGTGGCCAGCTCGCTATAGGAGATACGATGCGAACCGTAGGACTTCGTTTCACAGTTGTTCGAGGACGCCCATACGACCGACCACAAGAAGGCGAATGGATTGCCGTTTCCTTTTATGGAACAATTGGGGCTCCTGTTAAGGGACTTGAACACGAAACAATTGGTTTAGGAATTAATCACATTTAATCATAAAAGTTGCCTATAGTTAATAGCAAATAGGAGGCGACAATGGTACCCGTATGCCATTGTCGCCTTTTTTATTAGATTTGAACCGGCACTTTTGCTTCAGAAAATAAAGGAGGTTTTTAGATTGCTAGAAATTACAGGAGATTCATTGCGTATAGATGATATCATCCGAGTCAGTTATCACAACGAGCCTGTTCAAATTGCTCCTACTTCTATGGAAAACGTAAAGCATAGCCATCAAACGGTACAAAAGATCGTCGCTAGTGGAAAAAACGTATATGGCATTAACACAGGGTTCGGAAAATTTAGCGATGTATCCATTCCAGAACAAGACGTAAATGACTTACAACTCCATCTGATTCGATCCCATGCATGCGGAGTTGGAGACCCATTTCCCGAAGTGGTTTCTAGAACGATGATTTTACTTCGACTTAATGCATTAATTAAAGGATATTCCGGCATTCGTCCAATCGTTGCTGAAAAACTATTAACTTTGTTAAATGAGCAAATTCATCCTGTCATTCCCCAACAGGGATCATTGGGAGCATCTGGTGACCTTGCCCCCCTATCTCACTTGGCTCTTGTGCTAATAGGGGAAGGAAACGTTACCTATAAAGGAGAAGTAAAAAAGACAGAAGAAGTGTTCAATCAAAAAGGGATTAATCCTATATCCCTACAGGCAAAAGAAGGGCTTGCTCTTATTAACGGTACGCAGGCCATGACCGCTATGGGAGTAATAAACTTTATAGAAGCTGAACGGCTCGCCTATCAGAGTGAATGGATTGCTGCAATGACGATGGAAGGATTAGAAGGCATAACGGACGTCTTCCATCCTGCCATTCATGAAGCCCGAGGCTATTCTCAACAAATTGATGTGGCCAAACGTATGCGTAATCTACTCCAAGGAAGTCAATTAACCACACATCAAGGTGAAAAACGTGTTCAGGATGCCTACTCACTAAGGTGCATCCCTCAGGTTCATGGCGCAACATGGCAATCTCTTGACTACATCAAAGAAAAACTAGAAATTGAAGCAAACGCAGCAACAGATAATCCGCTTATTTTGGATGATGGCGCAACTGTCATATCAGGAGGGAATTTTCATGGTCAACCGATTGCCCTGGCGATGGACTTCATGAAAACAGCAGTTGCTGAACTTGCGAACATTTCAGAACGCAGAGTGGAACGACTGGTCAATCCCCAGTTGAATGACCTCCCTGCTTTTCTAAGCCCTGAACCCGGACTTCAGTCTGGCGCGATGATTATGCAATACAGTGCTGCATCCTTAGTATCGGAAAATAAAACATTAGCGCATCCAGCGAGTGTTGATTCCATTCCATCATCTGCAAACCAAGAAGACCATGTTTCTATGGGAACCATTGCAGCACGTCATGCTTCACACATTATTCAAAACAGTCGCCGTGTCCTAGCTATCGAACTCATCTGTGCATTACAGGCGGCTGAATACCGAGGAACTGAAAAAATGGCTCCTCTCACTAAAAAATTGTGGCAACAAGTCAGAACTATTTGCCCTTCCATCACCGAAGACCGCATCTTCTCAGAGGATATTGAACGTGTAACCCAATGGCTACAAACGGAATCCTTCCAATGGAATCCGTCTCTCATCAAATCATAAGGAGGAATCAGTTATGACGGTTGAACAACGTAATGTAAAAGCCAAAAAAGGATTAGAACTTGAGTGTAAAGGATGGGAACAGGAAGCGGTTCTTCGTATGCTGTATAACAACCTCGACCCAGAAGTTGCTGAAAAACCTGAGGAATTAGTGGTATATGGAGGTATCGGGAAAGCTGCACGTAACTGGGAAGCCTTTGACTCTATTGTTTCCACTCTTCGCCGACTAGAAAATAATGAAACTATGCTTGTCCAATCTGGTAAACCTGTAGCTGTTTTCAAAACCCATGAAGCAGCACCACGTGTTCTATTATCTAACTCTGTTCTCGTGCCAAAATGGGCAAACTGGGAGCATTTTCACGAATTAGATCAAAAAGGCTTAATGATGTATGGCCAAATGACCGCAGGAAGCTGGATTTATATTGGTACCCAAGGAATCTTACAAGGAACATACGAAACGTTTGCCTCTGTTGCTAAACAACATTTTGGCGAGTCTCTAAAAGGAACAATCACACTTACAGCTGGCCTCGGAGGCATGGGTGGTGCTCAACCATTAGCTGTCACCATGAACGGTGGCGTTGTCATTGCCGTTGAAGTTGATCCTGTTCGTATACAAAAACGTATCCAAACGAAATACTGCGACAAGATGACCGAGTCTATTGATGAGGCAATTGAATGGGCGCAAGAAGCAAAAGAGCAAGGAAATCCATTATCGATCGCATTACGTGGAAACGCAGCGGATTTGCACCACGAACTACTTAAGCGTGATATCGAGATTGATATCGTGACGGACCAAACATCTGCACACGATCCCCTAAATGGATACGTACCATCAGGTTATACACTAGATGAAGCAGATGAGCTACGTAAACGAGATCAAGCCAAATACGTTGAGCTTTCTTCAAAATCTATGGCAAAACACGTAGAGGCTATGCTCGAATTCCAAAAGAATGGTTCCATTGTATTTGATTACGGGAATAACATTCGCCAAGTAGCCGAAGACCATGGTGTAAAAAATGCGTTTGACTTCCCGGGATTTGTTCCAGCTTATATTCGTCCATTATTTTGTGAAGGAAAAGGTCCTTTCCGTTGGGCTGCATTATCTGGAGACCCTGAAGACATTTATCGGACAGACCAGCTGATCAAGGAGCTTTTCCCAGAAAACGAAGCACTCATTCGTTGGATCGATATGGCCCAAGATCAGGTTAGCTTCCAAGGCCTCCCTTCTCGCATTTGCTGGTTAGGCTATGGTGAACGCGTCAAAATGGGGCTTGCGATCAATGAACTTGTGAAAAAAGGCGAGTTAAAAGCTCCAATTGTAATCGGCCGCGACCATCTTGACTGTGGTTCTGTTGCCTCTCCAAACCGAGAAACGGAATCCATGAAGGATGGCAGTGATGCTGTAGCTGACTGGGCGGTTCTAAACGCTCTTGTAAACACAGCTGCAGGCGGATCCTGGATCTCCTTCCACCATGGCGGAGGCGTTGGCATGGGATATTCCTTACATGCAGGAATGGTCGCAGTTGCTGATGGCACAGACCTTGCAACAGAACGCTTAGAGCGCGTATTGACTTCAGACCCTGGTATGGGCATCGCTCGTCATGCTGATGCAGGTTATGAAAAAGCTATTGATGTAGCTAACGAAAAAAATGTTGATATTCCAATGTTGAAGAAAAATAAATAAAAGGAGATGAGACTATGACCTATGAAACGCTCATTCATAATATCGGACAGCTCGTATTACCCAAACAATCATCGCTTCCACTTAAGGGGGAAGACATGAAAAACCTTCACGTAATTGATAATGCCGCCCTAGCAATTTCTAATGGAAAGATCGCTTGGGTTGGCTCAAATCACGAAGGAAAATCTCTACAAGCAACTGAAAAAATCGATGCTAAGGGTCGTCTCGTTTCCCCCGGTTTAGTGGACCCTCATACCCATCTCGTTCACGGAGGTTCACGTGAAAAAGAGATGTCCCTAAAACAACAAGGCGTCCCATACCTAGAGATCTTAAAACAAGGTGGTGGAATTCTTTCCACTGTCGAAGCAACTCGCTCTACATCAGAAGAAGACTTATATGAAAAGGCAGCTTTTCATATAGAGCGTATTATGTCTTATGGTGTTACAACGGTAGAAGCAAAAAGTGGTTATGGCTTAGATGCTGAAACGGAATTGAAACAATTACGTGTGGCGAAAAAACTAGCCAACGCATACCCGATCAATCTCGTTTCAACATTTTTAGGACCACACGCTATTCCAAAATCCTATAAAGGCAATGAAGAAGCGTTCCTTTCTGAGATGATTGACTTACTAGAAACGGTAAAAAAAGAAGATCTTGCAGAATTCACCGATATCTTTTGTGAAACTGGGGTATTTACGATTGAACAATCTCGCCGTTTCATGGAAGCTTCAAAAGACCATGGTTTTGGCGTGAAAATTCATGCAGATGAGATCGATCCTCTAGGAGGAACTGAACTAGCTACATCCATGGGAGCAGCAAGCGCAGATCATCTTGTAGCCGCTTCAGACGAAGGCATTAAAGGACTTGCTGAAACAGATACAGTAGCTGTTCTTTTACCAGGAACGACCTTCTACCTTGGTAAAGACAGTTATGCACGTGGTCGTGAAATGATCGATAGCGGTGCAAGTGTTGCCCTTGCTACAGATTTTAATCCTGGTAGCTGTGTTACAGAAAACCTGCAACTGATTATGTCTCTAGCAGCTTTAAAACTTAAAATGACACCAGAAGAAATATGGAATGCCGTTACAGTCAACGCAGCTCACGCCATTGGACGTGGTGAGCAAGCAGGTACGCTAGATGTTGGCTCTTCTGCTGACCTTGTCATTTGGGATGCACCGAACTACATGTACATTCCATATCACTACGGTGTGAATCATACGTCCCTTGTAATGAAAAACGGTAAAACGGTTTGGGAAAGGAAGGAATCTCATGGGCTTCACCTATCTCGATCCTACTAAATCCGCCAAATTTAAAGATCGCTATGTAACCAAAATTGATGAAACGATCAAACCCTATAGTGGAAGCGAAACCGGTGATATTGGCATCATCGGCCTCCCTTCCTCTAAATCATCTATATCTCTATCGATGGCAGCGAATGCTCCATCTACCATAAGAGCTGGTTTAAGTTCTTTTTCAACTTATTCTGCAACTCAACAAAAGGACTTTGATGATAGGAGGATCCTTGACTTTGGAGATGTTCCCATCCATCCAACGAGTGTCGAGGATACACTCGATCGACTTCATATTTCGATTGAGGAGATGCTACAAAAGGGAGTCTGTGACCGCTACATCATGCTTGGTGGTGACCACGGTGTGAGCTACCCTTCAATCCATGCGTTCAAGAAAAAGTATGGACGTATCGGAGTTATTCAATGGGATGCCCACCATGATGTGAGAAACTTAGAAGATGGCGGACGCACAAATGGCACTCCTTTTCGTAGCTTGCTAGAAGGCCAAATCTTAAATGGTGAGGATCTCGTACAAGTCGGAATTCGAGATTACTCCAATGCAGAAGAGTATGACCGCTATGCAAAAGAAAAAGGCATTCACGTTTATACAATGGATGATGTAGAGGAAGAAGGAGTTGTATCTATTATCAAGAAAGAACTTGCTCGCCTTGAAAATCAAGTAGACATGATCTATCTTTCAGTCGATATGGATGCAGTCGATCAGGCATTCGCACCAGGATGTCCTGCTATTGGGCCAGGAGGATTCACTAGCCGTGAACTCCTATCTAGTGTAAAAACAGCAGCACAACATCCTATGGTAAAAGCGATGGACATTGTAGAAATTGATCCTTCAAAAGATGTAAGAGATATTACCAGCAGACTTGCAGCTCATGTGATGATGCGATTTATGTATAAATAAAAGCTAAATGCCCTGGAATTATATAGTTTCCAGGGCATTTTTATATTAATCTCTTCTCGCTTTAAACTTCATGATCATTTTCATAAAATCTTCGAATGAGGAAGAATGTTTTGACCATTGGTTATACCACTTTCGTACAGTCTCTACTAACCAAAAAGGAATAGCCTTACGATCAATTAGATGATAATGATCATGATATGCTTGCATAAGGTGCTCCCAACGATAGTCATTTCCAGACTTCGCATATTCTGATACATCTATAATCTTTGCTCTACCATCTTGTAATAATATATTACGAAGATGAATATCGCGAGGGTTTAATCCTTTCTCCCGTACATATCCTCTTGCATCCTCCACATCTTTTATGACCTGTTCTGGAATATGAATACCTTGAAGAATACAGTCATAGAGCGTTACACCTTCTTCGTAACGTAAAACGAGCCATCGATCATCCGCTTCAAAACACTTGGGAAAGTAAGGAGATTCCCCTAACATACGGTAGATCCGCTCTTCTTCTTTAATTTTATAAACCTTATCTTTCGCATATAGTTTAAAGGCATAAAGTGGAGCATGAATTGTTTGGAAAACAGCTGCATCTGTTCCTACACCAACACACCTGATATCTTTATGATCACCATCTATAGACACAGGTTCATTGTTAGGATTTGAAGTCACATTAATTTGAGAAAGAGCATGACTTGCCATCCTCCATCCATCTACCATGTGATGACTCCCTTCATATTCTATTTCTTAATAATATGTTGCTTATTAATAGAATACTACACAATCCGTGCTTTTTATGAGGGTAGTCTTATAATAAATTCATTGGAAATGCTCAAGAAAGTTTTATCAAAATCAGCCTTAATCCCTTTTATACAACCCTATAACCTCCATAACAACATTGTCTGCTGCATCCTCAACTGGAGGCATCCATAAGCCGGTCATTGGACCATAAACTACAGGGTTTAATTCAACTTCGTACCCTCCATATGGATAAGCTTCTTTTGTTGGTAAGTAGCCTAGGTATCCGTTTGTATATCCACCAAAAAACATTAAGTCATCATCCAGCTGTTCTTGTAACTCAATCGCCACCTCAGAAAATGGCTCCATTGGAATGCCAGCAAATGAACCTTTATTGATTTGAAGCATTTGAATTTCTAAATCAATAGACAGTTTTGTGATATCTTTAGATTGTTTCTTCAAGATCGCTTCATGCCACTTGTCCGTATTGACTCCCCACTGTTCCTGAGCCAACTCAGCCATTCGTTTAATCCCCTCTGGGTCGGGGATTTCTTTAAGATTCATAGACATTTTGGTTGAACGGGTTTGTAATTTAGATATCGTAGAAAACTGAATTTGTGGAATCATGGTTAAAATATGACCACTTACCTTATATGCCATATGCTTCAATGCTTCCATTGACCCTCGATATTTTGCGTTAACATTTCCTGCAGCACCTTGAACGACAATAACAGGACAACCTAATGCTTTACTTAGAATCTCTCTTGTCAGACCTGGATAATCAGCAGATAGACGGTTGCTGTCTTTTTTCAGGACATTAGGATGAGCGGTACAAAAGACCATTACACCTTTCATATCACTGGTTGATTCATCTCTTATCGCCAGTACACCAAGACGACGATCTACAATTCCATCCAAGTTCGTTCCCATTTTCACTTTGCCGTCTGAGCCCATTTCTCTTCGATTATCACCTATATCTACATGTGTTACTTCCCAACCAACTGTCGCATCCTTTAATCGTTCGTTTGCTTTTTGCAGCATGTAGAGTATTAGAAATTAAAGTAGTTTTATAAGCTTTTACTAAAGATTGTTCACTAGCAGTCGCAGGTCCAGAATGAGTATGAGTATAACAAACTGTGATCTTCTCCTTGTTTAGGTTTAGTTCTCTAGCAATCTCATTTCGAATCTCATCTGTGTCCTCAACTAACATGCCAGCATTATCTACACTAATGAATACTGATTTCTCTTCTTTATGCTCAAAAACAAAGGCTGTTGCATATAAATGCTCATCAATTGCCGTAATTCCTTCAGGTCTATGGTATCCAATGAAGTCAATACCTAAAGGAGGTGTGATGTCTACCGTAAATACTCCTACATTACTCAAGTTTATCTCTCCTATATATATAAAGCTTATTTTATTGATTCACATTTTCTAAAATCCAATCGACCCATAACTCTTTGGTGGAGCTTCTTAGTTCTCTTCCATGACCGATTCCCTTTTTAAATACTGCCTTTACTTTATCGGCTCCAGCTTCTTTTAGAGCTTGATAGAAATTTTCTGTATGGTAAGATCGAATGCTTTTATCCTCATGGCCATGAAGAAGTAAGATAGGTTTATCTTTAATTTCATGTATGTATTTTTTGGGGTTGCACTTATGATTTCCTTTAATAAAGTTAGCCCATTCTTCCTCATCTAAATGACGAAATACATTCTCATGACATCTTTTTAAAAAAGGATAGATGCTAGATAAATCTGTTTCAGGTAATTCTTCATCCTGATTTTGTTCTGATGGTTCAAGTAAAGGACAAAATGCTACAGCAGCGTCGACTAAGTCAGAAACACCTAATGCACTCATCGTAATTGCTCCTCCATAGCTATTCCCAACTAGAACAATATGATCGATATCCCAAGAGATATCTTCTTGAGAAGCTAAGTCCTGAGTTTCACCCTTAGATAGAAGTTCTATCCCAAGTAAAGCACCTTCTAAAGAACTTTCAGGACCAAAACTTCCATAACTTTGCCAACTGCCAGGGTATCGTGCATTTAAAACTGTAAATCCTAAATCAGCTAGTGGAGTTCCCATATCCTCTACGATGGGGTGATTAGGCAAACCTGGTAGCCATACTAATCCAATTCGTTTGTTGTTATCCTGACTTGGTACATGTACATTCCCTATGATCTCTTTATTTCTCACAAAATATTGCATGGTTCCTCCCCCCCTTTTAAAATATATTAAATCCAATTATTCCAAAAGTAGGGAATGAACTCAATCTTTTTTCATATAAAAAGCACTTTTCTCTTTATTGAAAAGTGCTAGATAATACATATTACCGAATCTCAAAATATCGGACATTATTACAATTTCTCTTTGTAGTCCCCATTTGTAAAATCATCTAGTACCTTTCTCCAAAACACTTGAAAGTCTTTGTTTTCAGGTAATTGAGATACTTCCCATTTACCAGGAAGATGAAAACATAACATAAGAAAAGCAACAGGAAGAGTTCCTGTTGCTTAATTCTTTTACATTTTCTTTTTCTTTTAAATAATGTCCGTTAATTTGTCTGCTTCTTCTTTTAAAGCTTCCCCTGACGCAACAACTTCTTGATAACCACTAGAGGCGACTTGGATTTGTTGCACAGCTTCCTCTACATCGTTTTGAATTTTCTCAGTTCCTGATGTGATATTTGAAATTTCGCTTGTGAATTTTTCAATGCTACTCTTTACCTCTCCGATAGAGTGCTCTACCTGGGTAGATAATTTACGTACCTCTTTCGCTACAACATCAAAACCTCTGCCATGCTCACCAGCTCTAGCTGCTTCAATCGCTGCATTTAAAGATAATAAATTGGTTTGAGATGCAATCTCACGTATCGTTTTGACCACACCCTGAATTTCATTTGCTTGGGCCTTTAAATCATTCAACACTTGTGTATTCCCTTTTGAGACAGCCGCGATTTGTTCCACTTGTTCATTTAAATTTTCATGATGTCTTAATCCTTCTTCGGCGCGTTGATTTAAGGTTTTGGACATATCTTGAAGACTTTCCACAACTTCTTGAATGTCTCCTTGTCGCTCTGTTATATTCGTTGCTACCTTAAGAACACCTATTACCTGGTTATCTTCATAAATTGGCATATATGTAGCTTCTAACCAGACTTCATTGCCATAAGCATCTTTACGATTAATTTTATCCTGAAAACTATTTCCTTTTAGGAGGCTGTTCCAAAATGCTTCATAATTTGAACTTTGAACAAATGATTCAAAACAAAATTCTTTATGATGTAATCCAATCATATCGTTTTGATTCTGAAATCTCATAGTGTTTGAAAATAGTGAATTTACATATGATACTCTGCGATCAGTTCCAAATTGAATAATAGCTAAATTACTTTCCATTGCTTTAAATAACAAATCCTGTTGTACATCGTGATCCTCAATAGTATTAAGCAAAAGCATACTCCCCCACTTGATCAAAATAGTCAACGCTCAAAGTCTCAGTATCTAAATATTATATAAATTATAACTTTATTAAATAGGGTTATCAATTTATTAGCACTATTTTAAAACTTAAAAAGGCATGAGTGAAAACACTCATGCCTTTGTTTCATATCTAATTATGAAGGAAACCCTAGAATAGCTTTTGTTTCTAGGAATTCATCAATACCATGGTCGCCCCACTCACGTCCGATACCAGATTGTTTGTACCCACCAAATGGTGCTGCAAAGTCTGGTGCTGCGTTATTGACCACGATTCGGCCAGCACGGATGCTAGAAGCTACTTTCTTAAGTGTATCTGGGTCTTGGCCAACTACATATCCAGCCAAGCCATACACAACATCATTACTGATCTCGATCGCTTCGTCTACTGTGTCATACGTAATGATTGACATAACAGGTCCGAAGATCTCTTCTTGAGCAATTGTCATATCATTTTTTACATCCGTGAAGACAGTTGGTTTTGCATAGTATCCTGTCTCAAGTCCTTCAGGTTTCCCTGTACCACCAGCTAGTAGTGTTGCACCTTCTTCAATCCCTTTTTCAATATAAGATTGAACACGGTCCCATTGTTTTTGAGCAACAAGTGGTCCTACAAAGCTTTTCTCTCTTGGGTTACCAACAGGGAATTTATTTAGTACATTTTTAACCGCTTCTTCAAATGACTCTTTCATAGATGCAGGGATTAAAACTCTTGTTGCTGCGGAGCAAACTTGCCCTGAGTTCATCGCAATGTTATTAACTGCTGTTTTAGCAGCTACTTCTACATCTGCATCATCTAATACAACAAGTGGTGATTTACCACCTAATTCAAGTGAAACACTCTTAATTGTATGAGAAGCATTTTGCATAATTTTAGTACCTACACCAACAGAACCTGTGAAGGATACGAGGTCAATATCAGGGTGAGAACTAATGCCATCACCAATCACTTCACCTGAACCATTTACAAGGTTAAATACGCCTTTTGGAACACCTGCTGCGTCAATAATCTCTGCTAGAATAATAGCTGCAAACGGTGTTAACTCGGAAGGCTTTAATACGACTGGGCTACCTGCCGCGAGAGCACTAGCAATCTTTGTTGACGTCTGGTTTGTTGGGAAGTTCCAAGGTGTAATTAGTCCACTAACCCCTACAGAATCCTTCATAACGGTATGCCCGCCACGATCCTCTTCGAATTTGAAATCCTTTAGAGATTTGGCAGCTTGTGAAAAGTGAGCATATCCCATGTTGTAATGTACCTTTTCGGAGATTTTAAGTGGAGAACCAAGTTCATCTGTCATAACATCAATTAGTTCATCTTTTCGTTTAGCGTACTCTTCAGCTATTTTCTCAAGCATTTCAATACGCTCTTCTTTTGAAGTCTGTGAGAAATATGGGAATGCCGCACGAGCAGCTGCTACTGCTCTATCTAGATCTTCTTTTGTACCCATACTAATTGTCCCCATAACCTCTTCAGTAGCTGGGTTAATCACATCTTCTTTTTCTGAACCTGTTGAATCTACCCATTCACCATTAATGTAATGTTTTAAGTTAATTCGCATACTTACAGTCTCCTTTTATATAAAAGTTTTGCTAGCTTTTAAAAGCCCACATTATATAACCCCAAAACTGTTTCCTTGAACTGCCAACCTGAAACATTCAACACCACTTTCAGTATGTAAGACCTAGTATTCTACTGAGGACGAAGAAAGAAAGCGATTTCAAAATCGTTCGTTAAACATATTCTACTAAATTAATAGTGGTAAGTAAATGAATAGGTTTTCCTCCTTTATAATGAGGCTCTTCTATTCATAAAACAATTCTATTCAACTATCCCTTTCTTTATCCAACCAATATCACCATTTTTTTAAATTAGGGTAAAGCCTGAACAGCTATCATCTAGAATAGACACAACTTCCCCCTCTTTTACATTTAGTTGAGCACAAGAAACATCTGATTAACGATGTCGAATTAGTGATCATCAAACCTCATATTCTGAGCGTCAATTTCCATAAATTGTATCGATGAATTTGGGTACTTCTCTTTTGCTTTTTGGAGCATCTCAGGAGAAAATCAATCGCTGTAATGGATAGAGTCGCATTATGTACGAATTCTAAATCTGCCCCAGTTCCTACAACAACCAATAGAACTTTATTCTCCTCCTTATTAATTAAAATTTATCACCATACACATTCCAATTATATCAAAATATTATGCATTTTACAATAAACATGCAAGACTGACCAAACGCTTAGAGCAAAATTGATAATGTATTATCCTTGACTATTATTTCCTAATAATCATAGAATGCGATAATGAATAATGCTCCCCCCCCCTCTTTTTAAACAAATGTAAAGAGGATGTATAGGAAGAATAATAAACAAATAATAAATGATCCAAAATGAGAAATAGGAGTCCAAAAACGATGATTATACGCGATGCAAAAGAAGAAGAAATCCCAGCAATAAGAGAACAAAGAGTTGAAGCTTACCGAGATCATATCCAATCTATACCAGAAGAACACTGGAAAGCATTAAAGAAAGCTATTTCCTCCAAAGCAGACCAACAACCTGGTGTTGAATTAATTGTATCGGAAATCGATGAATCTATCGTGGGTAGTATAGCACTGTTTCCTGCAAAAACGGACGCTTACGAAGGGTATGTAGATACATTGGATTACCCAGAAATTCGAGTTCTTTCTGTTTCACCTGAGACAAGAGGAAGAGGGATTGCTACAGCTCTGATTGATGAATGTATTAAAAGAACGAAAGCGAAAGGGTATAACTTTATTGGTTTACACACGGGTGAATTTATGAATGATGCTATCTCTTTATATGAACGATATGGTTTTGAACGATTACCTCAACACGACTTTCAGCCAGCAAATGATGGTATTATTGTAAAAGCTTTTCGTCTTTCTATTTAGAGATTACATGAAAAAGAGCTTGAAGATTTTCCAAGCTCTTTTTCAACTTTATTCTATTTCAATGCCACAGAGAACAAATTCACTGCTTCTTGTACCTCACCATCTTCCCTAACCACTTTAATCAACGAAATTTCTTGTATGGTTGCTTTTAATGGGGTTAATTGTTTTGAACAATAATCAAACGCTTGTTGTAAAGCGTCTCCTTCTAAATAATTCGCAATCGTACAATGAGGAATCCATTTCCCTGGTTGGTAAAGAGATTCTGGGTTATCTTGATAGGAATGGAAGGCTTCGTGGTGATCACAGTGAAAATCTAGAAGTTCTTTGGTCATGATTGGAGTTATAAATAACGTACTAGACCCTATAAATGTTCCGAGTACATTCATCTCTACATCCACAGCTTCTTTATCATCATAATAAGACTCAAGATCCGTTATAAACGAGGACTCATCTACTTCATCATAACCCGCAAATGTTATATGAGGTCGATTGCCTCCTACTCTATAGGCGTAATCTGAAATGCCTTGCTCGCTCAAGTCTTTCCAAATTTCTTGAATTTGCTCTTCGGTTTGAGGTCCAAAGTAACCTACAACTGCGTACATGGTATCCCACCTCTCATGTTTCCCTTAAAAAGTCATGGATTTCTGTTAAGAGTCTTTCATCCGTCCAATGAACATAATGCCCTCCATTCACTGGCCGAAGTGAAAGTTTCCCACCATTAGTCCATCTTTTTATGTATTTTTTCGTGTATCTTTGTTCTATCTCATCCACTTCGTTAAAGGTGGCATAGGCTAAAAACGTGTTACTTTCTACGCGCTTTAATAGTTTGGGGAGGTTCGTCTGATAATATCCAAACATTAAGTTTAATCCATCTACTGAAAATTCAGCTGGTGTTTCTTGTGCTTTTCGAATGTAAGATGTATTCTCCAAATTGAAATGCTCACAAAAATCACGAACTTCTTGATCAATGTCTCGATCTGCATTAATTACATGTATGTTAATTATACAGAGGAATGAAAAGAGCTTGAACCTTTATATAATTTAACCCTATAAACGTAAAAATCCCGAGGGAAATGCTCCCCCAGGTATCACATCACATTTTTTATGAATTTTTCGGCGTCAAAATTAGTGGGCTTTTTTCTCCTTTAACATTCATCAAACGGTACTGGTTTGCATGAATTTCAAGGACGACATAATTTGGATCTTCTGGACCATTAAACCAATGTTTCATGTAATCATTCCATAATGTATGCTTTAGATCTTTTGAATCACTTATAATCGCTTTCCCTTCGATTTCAACATAAGGATCCTCAAACCCTTTTCCGTCATAACCGATTAAAATATGCACATTTGGATTTTTACGTAGGTCTTCTGCTTTATGGGTCTCTTTATCAGTAGCTGTATATAGGACTAAATTTTCATGGTGAAACGTCATGTAGCGAGAGTGAGGAATACCATTTTGAACAGTTGCAAGTGTGCCTACCTTGTGCCGATCTAAAACTTCTTCTACTTTATTCTTGATGTCATTTGTATCCATGTTGCTCAACTCCCTTTTGAAGATTGTCCTAAATAGTGTTCCATCATTTTAGAGAGATTAAACTTCATAGAAGAAAATAATTTATTTTAAATACATGTTTTTTCTTGAATCACAAAACCTATAGTAAGTAACTAAATAGGAGTGATTACAAACATGCAATGGCTTCTTTCACGTAAAATACGTTTGATTTTTATTGGTATTATGCTGCTCTCGTTTATCATGTCTTCTGTCATCTCAGCTCAGACAGAAGTTCCAGAAGACTATGGTGCAAAAGGAGCTTTACAAGAAGATGATATAACATTGGAAAAAGCTCTAACCTATGCGATTCAAGACGAATATTTAGCCCAAGCACGTTATGAAGCTGTGATCGAAAAGTTCGGACCTACCTTTCCATTTACGAATATAAAAGTAGCCGAACAACGTCACATTGATGCACTCGTTCGGTTGTTTCAAAAGTACGACATTGATATTCCTAAAAACTTCGCCAAACAATATACACCAACACCAACAACTTTAAAACAAGCGTTTGAAGCCGGTGTAGAAGGCGAAATCGACAATATCGCCATGTATGAAAAACTGGCAGAAGCAGATATACCTGATGATGCCAAGCGTGTCTTTACCAATTTAAGAGATGGCTCCAAAAATCATCTTGCTGCTTTTAAGAGTGGGTTAGAATCTGCTTCTTGAACACTTAAAACGTCCAGAGATACTCTGGGCGTTTTTTAAACAATTATAAGTAAAATAAAAAAAGCCAAAATGATAACCAACATGAGTAATCTTGCTTTTTTCCAACCTAAACCGCCAACCAAATCCACTAGATTCATGTGGTCATCCCTATTAAAACCGTCATTCAAATTTCCACCAGGATTTTTCTTTAATTCTTCCTGTCTCATCCGCTCTCTTGTATCTTCTGGATTTTCGTTATTTTTTTGCAATCGAACACCTCTCCTCTAACCTTCAAATAACCATTTTCTTTATTATGGTCTTTCATAAAACTTTCACACAAGTCATGTACATTTAACATGTACCAATTTATTTGACGTAAGGGTGATCCCATGCCATCTGCTTGGACATTAGGTCCTTTAATCATACGTAGTGATATTGTGATGACGATGATCAGCATCATTGTTGGTATCATGTTTCTGGAATTCAGCAGGTATTGAGCAACTTCTTAGATAATGCGATTCAGTACTATCAAGGTGAAGATGCCATATGGATTAAAGGCGAATTTAGAGATCAATACTATCGAATATCTATTACAGGCCAAGGACAAACGATTTCAGAGTCTGAGCAAGAGAAGATTTTTTCAAGATTTTACCGAACGGACCCATCCCGCAGCCGGACTACAGGTGGTTCTGGCTTAGGCCTAGCTATTTCAAAAGAGATTGTTGAGAAGCATGATGGTCGTATATGGTTAGAATCAGACGGTTCAGTGCATTCCTTTTATTTTGAGGTTCCCTTGTATTAATTAAATCCCATACAGTATGTACGCTGTATGGGATTTTTATCTTCTACTTCTTGTTGGAAAAGTTAATTCTGACGATCATAGGAGCGATAACCTGATGTTACTAGAATATTTACTCCTGCTTCTCCAGTTGCTGAAAACACCTCCTCCAAATGACGAGTTACTTCTGGAGGCATTAAGCCTTAATTTAAGCATTTTATCACCAAACACAAACTGGACACCTGGGCGAACCAATTAAGGCACATAATTAGATGGTGAATAATGTTATTTTATTCACAAGGACTAACAACGACATGAACCCGTCTGACTTGGACTTAGAGAAGGTTTCTGTATAATGATATAGAGTAGGAGGCGAATAGATTGCTAAGAAAATTAGAAGAAAAAGACTTATCCCAATTACTTGAGATCATCCAAGAAGATGAAGTTAACAATCTCCAATTCTATGAATACCTTCCCTATCTATCAAATGAAGACGAACGTTTCGGCTTCTATGGAAAGTTTAATGACAACAATCTAGAGGGAGCTTTGTATTTTAGCCCATTTAATACAGGGTTCGCGATTCAAAACCCTCTATATATTCATGATTACTTTAAAGACATGCTTACAGAAACGTCATCCATGTACATATTCGGGCGACATGATTATATACAACGTCTTGGACAAATTACAGGGCGTGACGTTCATGTGTATCGATATGGATTTCTTCCAATAAAACGATATAATAACGGAGATATAGCGAAACATGTGGAAAGAGCATCAAAAGAAGATATCCCTGAGCTCATTTCTTTTTATGAGGGCAAAGACATCATGATTGAGGTTCCAGAACGTATCGAACATATAATTGAGAAAGGATCTATATTTGTTCGGAGAGATGGGGACAAGATCGTGTCAGCTGCACTTGCTCACTCAGAAACCGACAAATATGCCTTAATTGGAGCAGTTTATACCGAGTATGATCATCAAGGAAAAGGATATGGTATGCACTGCCTAAAGGCTTTGGTTAAACATTTACATCAACAAGAGAAGACTCCTTATTTATTTTATGAAGAAGCTTTGCAACATTTAGAGGGGATCTATCAACAATTGTCCTTCCAGCATGAGACTGATATTTGGATGTTATATTAATGGCTTTTAGAGGTATTAAATTGAAAAGAACCAAGCCCAGAGTTCAAGTTTCTTAGCTTGGTTCTTCAGGTTTATACGTTTTATAAAAATCTTGAAACCATTCCATATCAACTGGACCATTTAATACTTTGTAATAGTCTTCATTTATAGAAATCTCGTTTTCCTTAATGCTTATAAGTACAGCTGCCGGTCCCAAAAAGAACGAATCGTTTTTCCATTCAATACTATAAACCTTACCTAACCCACCACTCTTAACTTTTTGAATTTTATATTGGTTAAGGAAATGTAACAATTCTTTAATGCCCTCTTCTTGTTCCAACTGTGATATATAACCATCCGAAAATAGATTTAATGTAACAACCTCAGGCTCACTGTAACGACTAAGAACCGCTTCAACGGATTTTTTACGATGATCATCCCAATATTGATAAGCAAAATTCACAACAAAAAGAACGGCAAGCACTGATACAATTACTGCTCTTCTTTTAGGTGGGAGGTGCCTTCTTTCCTGGCGTAACAGCATATCATATGCAAGTTTAGCTAATATAAAAGAAGCTAACACTACCAATGAAATTATAAAAAGATCCATTAGAAGATGATACTCAAGAAAGTGATCAACAAAAGCATCGACTACGGTATAAATGATTCGTAAAAACAAGAAAAAGAGCACTATACTAATAATCTGTTTCAGCTTTCTCTCCCTCCCCCTCATCTATATACATATTTTAGCATTCTTTTATGTAAGGCACCTATTAAAAATAAAAACTCCCATGTAAGTTTCTTTTCACTCACATGGGACTGTTTGTCTTATTGACTTATAATTCGAGCTGCATATTTCCTCTGACGTGGTCCATCAAATTCACAAAAATATACGCCTTGCCATGTTCCAAGTACAAGCTTTCTTTCATGAATGAGAATGGTCTCACTGGATCCAACTGTGCTTGTTTTCAGATGAGAAGCAGTATTCCCTTCACCATGCTTATCTTTTGGATGGTCCCAAGGGTACACTTCATCAAGGCGCATAAGCATATCGGACTTCACATCAGGATCAGCATTTTCATTAACCGTTATCCCAGCCGTTGTATGTAGGGATTGCACAATAAGTGCCCCTTCTTGGACATTTTGCTGGCGAATCCAATCTTCTAGCTCCTGTGTAATATCCACCATTTCATCGTGTTGTTTTGTTCGTACATTAAATATTTCCATCATCATCGATCACCTCACTATATAGAGTACCTTCTGATGATCGATTATAAACGAACCTTTTTAAAAGGGTTTAAGCTTCTGGTGGCATATGTGTTACATAGGTGCCTGCAATGAAATCATGAATTGCGCGTTTATCTTCACGTAATCCTACCATAAATGCACTTACGATAAGTGCAATGCCCAATGTTAAGGCATAAATAATTCCTGCAACGACTAGACGTAATAGCATTGCCACTATTCCTACATTACTTCCATCCATTTTTATTATACGGATGCCACAGATTTTTTTTCCGAGAACATACCCATACCAGAATACAGGAAGTAACAACATATACAAGAATTCAACTAAACTTAAGGATACGGACTTCGTATAATCAAAATCACCGAATAATATAAGGCTAATCGTGCCAAGGATAGCCAATATAATAATGCCATCCAAAAGACTAGCTCCGAAACGAATCCAAAATCCGGCTGGTCTTTCTACTTCTTCATAACTCATAGTTAGACTCCTCTCTAATGAACAATATCTTTATCCTACTAAAACAGCAACCTACTAATCAATGGAAAATGGAATAATCATTCCATTTTATGCTTATTCCTATCATTCAAGCACAACCATTTACAAAATAGCCTAATCGTATTATGATACGGTATGTCATTAATCCGCACTAAATCTATAAGGATTGAGGTGTTTACTCCATGCAAACTGCAACGAATACAAATAAAAACTTTACTACTGTCATTTCGCCTTTAAATCCGGTCCAAAAACCGCTGGTATTCTTAGGTGTAATAGCTTCCGTTATTCTTTTTGCACTAACAGTTGCTGTAGCTTCCTGGACGCAAGGTTTATTGTTTATCATCGGAATCGGATTTGGCTTAACATTATTACACGCACGTTTTGGATTCACATCAGCTTTCCGGCGCTTAACTTCAGTCGGAAATGTGCAAGGATTGCAAGCACATATGCTGATGCTTGCTGTTACAACAATATTATTTGGCATCATTCTTGCTACAGGTTTTAGCTTTACAGGAAACTCTCCATCTGGGTATGTCTTCCCAGTAGGGATCAGTGTTGTTTTCGGTTCCTTCCTTTTTGGAATCGGAATGCAGCTTGGTAACGGTTGTGCTTCTGGTACGTTATACAATGTGGGTGGAGGAAAAGCGTCCCTTTTCGTCACGTTGATTGGATTTATTGTTGGCTCTACCATTGGTGCCCTTCACTTACCTTGGTGGACAAGTGACGCAATGCCTAGTCTAGGAGCCATTTCACTTGCTACATCAACTGGCTTTGGCTATGTAGGTGGTGTAGTGCTTCAACTCATTATTTTCGCAGGGATCTACGGCATTACAGTACAGATTGCAAAAAAGAAAAATCCACCTAAAATGAAGCCTCTAGCAACAACATCTGGTTGGAAAAAGCTTGTTCGTGGTTCATGGCCACTACTCGTTGCGGCTGTCGTATTAGCTGTACTGAACGGAATTACACTTGCAGTTCGAGGTAATCCATGGGGCATTACGTCAGCATTTGCGCTATGGGGATCTAAAGCGTTAATGGCTGTAGGGGTAGATGTAAGTAGTTGGGGTTACTGGGCTGGCCGCACACAACAGCTAACAGATTCCGTACTACTTGATTCTACTAGTGTGATGAACTTTGGTATTATTTTAGGTTCCTTTATCGCTGCTACAGCACAAGGTTCATTTAAGCCAAAATCATTCAAGCCAGGCGTCGCTATGGCATCGATAATTGGTGGTATCCTCATGGGATATGGTGCACGCCTAGCATTTGGTTGTAATATCGGTGCTTACTTCGGCGGCATCGCATCTATGAGTCTACACGGTTGGGTATGGATGATCATGGCTCTAGCTGGAACGTATCTAGCCTTATTCCTACGTCCACTATTTGGACTGAAAAATCCAGATCCTAAAGATACCATTTGTTAATAAATCTCATGACAAAACCGCTCAGAGATGGATCTGAGCGGTTTTATATTTTTCGGACATTCTACTTCTTGGGGGTGAGATTCTCTTTCTCAGGTGTGCGATTCTCTTCTCTGGGCGTGCGATTCTCTTCCTCGAGCGTAGGATTCCCTTCCCAAGGCGTGGGAATTATGATTATTACAACCGCTTCAAAATCTCACGTTCCCACTTATTCCATGGCAACCACTTTTTCAGTTTCAACATAAACCCTACCCCTTTTCCTACTGGGTACCGTAGCTTCTTTAATTCATTTTGTTGGGCCAGGAGAACGATTAAGTCTGCAACGTCTTGAGGGTCTCCCATATCATCCTTGCTTTCATCTAAATGCTTATTGATTCGTTCCATATAAGAAGCATATGGTGAAGAAGGTTGTTGAGATTTCTCCGATACTTGTTTTCCAGAGGACCATATATTCGTTTTAAATGAACCAGGCTCGATTAACGCGACTTGAACGCCGTAAGGTTTCATTTCCAAGCGAAGACTTTCGCTATATCCTTCCAGTGCAAATTTGGACGAGACATATGGCGACACCCCTGGAAAACCGACACGGCCACTTATACTACTCATGTTTATGATTTTTCCAAAGCCTTGCTCCCTCATTACTGGAAGAACTGCTTGGGTTACAGCCATAACGCCAAAAACATTAGTTTCAAACTGAGTTCGGTATTCCTGAATCGTAATCTCTTCACAAAAACCTCCCCCAGCAAACCCTGCATTATTAACCAAAACATCCGCCCTACCAATGGAAGAGACTAAATCCTTCAATTCTTGAACGGAGCTTTCATCCGTCACATCTAATTGGTGTATATGAATTAGGTCTCTTATTTCGATTGGGATATGATCTTCTTCATACATCACTGCTTTTTCGAGATTACGCATTGTGGCATAAACCGTGTACCCTTGTTTTGCTAGTGAAATTGCCGAAAGAAAACCGAAACCGCTTGAGGCGCCAGTTATAATTGCAATTTTTCTCTCCATATTTATCTCCTTTGGACTAATCTTTTAAAGTATCTATAAGAAAGGGATTCTACATGATCTGAATTTATTCCTTTAAATATAAAAAGAGCCCCCTATTTGATAGAGCGCTCAATCTATTTTAGTTCATCATATTCGCAACTTCTCCGGTATCTTGATCTACATAATACCAGCCTTTTGTTGCTGTATGTGTGTTGTTTTCTTGCTCAACCACTTCATATACGTGAATGACATATCGATTTCCATCCATATGATCGAATTCGATTTTCACACTCTCATCCTGCGCGCCAATTTGTTTACGAACTAACTCTACCGCTTGCTCTTCTGTTACTTTTGATACGTCTTTTTGTTTCTTTCGTTGACTTTTCATTTGGTCTAAAACCCAGTTTTCCCCATTATATTTTAACGTATAATGCATAACGACATTACCAGACATTTCATTGTTTTGTTCTTGAACGATGACATATTCTTTATCACTAGGGTGTTTCAGCTTAAAGTCCACACCTTTTTCAAACCAAAGCGGTCCACCTTTTGGTTCAAGATACAAGGTTCCGTCTCGCATGACAAAAAAGGCATCAGTTAAAGATTGGGCTAGATTTTGTGACATAACATTGGTAAGCTCTTTTACGATGTCTTCTTTTGTTTCATATCCCTTCATTTTGAAGGAATCTCCTTCTGTACTATTCACAATCTTTTTTAAAGAAGTTTCCGCTTGAACAGCAGCTTCTTTGGCTTGTTCATTTGTTAAAGAAGGTTTGTTTTCATCTTCATTTGAAGTTTCTATGTCATTACCTTCCTCATTTTGATCCTCTTCGTCTTGATTTTTCTCTTCGGTAGCTTGGTTATCTTCTTGTTCGTTTGTTTCCTGATTGGTTTCATCTTTTGATTCATTCTCATTATTTTCTTGTTTTTCCTGATCCTCATTAACCGATGGATCTGTATTTGCCTGCTGATCATCACCGTTGGAACATCCAACAGCAAGAAGCATACAAGCAAAAGAAACAGTGAGTAGCTTTTTCATGTTGCTCATCCCCTTACGCATTTTATAATTCTTTTACACATCATACCGCTAAATAAACATTCTATAAGTCCTCAATGTTGCATCATGCAATAGCTGAATTCTACACTATTTGTCGATCAAAATTCCAGTAGGTTACAGATTTTTTTCGTATTCAGGACTTCGAGACTATTTTCTAGAAAGTTTATAGTGCATAAAAAAAGCCCACTTTTCGCAGTGAGCTTTTAATTCTTAACCAAAGAAGAAATCAAATACGTTGGATCCAAGTGATGCATTTTGGTTATAGAATTCGGAATAACCGCAGTTTTTACAATAGACCACGGTAAATTTGTTATTTTGAACATCGAACATTTTAGCTAATCCGCTTCCTGTCATGGATACATCCTTCGTTCCTGCATCCGTGCTTCCGCATTTTACGCAACCTTTTTCACTCATGTATAGCACCCTTTCTGCCTTTTGTTGTCACTATTCCATACGATTGAGGAGTTTAAACGTTTCAATTTTTACCTTACCCCTAATATTCATACATCATAACCGATAGAGATCTCGGAACCTTAAGTGCCAATTTAAATGGTAGGAGAGCACCCTCATCGCAATCATAACAAAGAACAGAATATACAATTGTACTACGCTTGAAGCATCGATAAATCCAATTGCGATAAAAAGTCCGGTTAACATAGCCCAAACCGCATAGATTTCCTGATGCAGCACCATCGGCCTGCGTTGTGCTAAGACGTCACGAGCAACACCGCCCCCTACACCCGTTATCGTCGAACAGAACAACATCGGTCCTAAACTGTAATCCTGCTGGACCGCAAAGAGTGCACCTTGAACGGCAAAAGCGGACAGACCTATAGCATCAGTGTACACATTCCATCGATCCCAGAGCATGACCCAACTTTTCGGAAAGAAATAGGCGATTAAAATGGTACCAACTGCAACATAAAGCAAAAAGCCTTGGTCCCAAATATGTACAACAGGCTCTTGTAAAAATAGGTTACGTGCAATTCCACCTGCAAAAGGGGTTGCCAATCCTAAAATAAATACACCAAATATATCATAACGCTCACTCATTGCTACAATTGCCCCACTAAAAGCAAATGCTGCAACGGCAATAATATTTAATAGATCCCAAGCCATTATTAGATCTCCCTTTCTAGCTGTCTTTATCATCATATGAGAGCGAAGAAAGGATTGCAATAAAAATTTCATGTTGTAATTTACAAAGACGTGGAAATAGTACCAATCTTTAATACCAGGTAATAATTTTCATTGACTTCTGACATTTTTCGTTGATACGATTACCACTAATAAGTCATACAAAAATGTACCATAATAAGAATATATAACGACTTATGGAAGGAGCCAGCTATCATGAAAGAACTTCACTCCTTTAGTTGGTATGCGAAACATGTCAAAAAACATCTACCTAAAGACGCATTTAAACCTGTACCCGCTCGTCTTTTCGGTGGACTAGCCTACCTGCTTATTACCGTCGCATCTTTTCTATTGATTGGATTACTGAATTTCCATCCTTTAATTAACCTGCTATTCTCCGTAGTAATTGGATTTAGCTTTGCAGGATTGGGATTTCTAGGACACGAAATCTTACACGGAACTGTTGTACGAAAGCCTTGGCTTAGAGATATACTTGGCGCCATCGCCTTTTTCCCTTTAACAACAGGTCCAAAGCTTTGGAGAAAGTGGCATAACATGGAGCACCATGTTCATACGCAGCATGAAGAAAATGACCCAGATGCATGGCCAACCTTAGAAAAAATCTCTAAAATGAAAGCTTTCCGTTGGGTTTACCGCTTACCATTTTCAGTTCGTGCCTTTTTCAGCTTTGCATCATTAACGGTTCAGTTCACAGCACACTCCATGAAAATGTTTACGATGTATATTAAAGAATTCAAACCTAAAACCCAACCAAAAGTGTGGCTTCAAATTGCTTTGCCTTGGGCAACATGGATAAGCCTCATTTTCGTTATGGGTCTAGAAAAATGGGTATTTGCTTTCTTGATTCCATTACTCATTGCAAACTTTATTGTCATGGCATATATTTCTACGAATCACCGACTGAACCCACTTGTACCTGTTAACGATCCGCTAGCCAATAGCTTAACCGTTACAGTTCCAAAATGGGTTGACGTGATTCACTTTAACTTCTCATACCATACAGAGCACCACCTATTCCCAGGTATGAGTCCGAAATACTATCCATTAGTTAAGAAACACATTAAAGAAATGTGGCCAGAACGATACCATGAGATGCCTATGGGCAAAGCCTTAAAAGCCTTATGGAACACACCTCGTGTTTACTTTGAAAATTACGAGCTCGTGGATCCAAACCAAGGTGCAATGTACGGTTCACTCGGATACGGATTGGATCCAGATAACGTAAAATCTAAAACAGTAAGCACAACACCTAAAAACACCAAAGCACAAGAATAAAGCTAGAGCCCCCAAGTTTTAACAAGACCTGGGGGCTTTTTTCATGGATATACCAAATTTTCATAAAATCACCTTTAACACAGTTGATTTTAAAGAATCAGATTATATCATCTTCATCAAGGGGATATAGACTGTAAACTATATTTCTTGGAGGCGCGCTATGATATCAACGATCAAAAACTTCATTCATGAATTTCAAAAAGACAATGTACCATTATTAGCTGCAGCTCAAGCTTTTTATTACTTACTCTCTATAGTGCCGTTGTTAATCCTTTTGCTCTCGATTTTACCTTACTTAAATATTGATCCAGAACAAGCATTATCTTTTATAAAATCAATGATCCCGAGTGAAACGGCAGATGCATTTAAAGAAAACATTATTCAAGTCGTTCAAAACCCTAAAGGTGGCTTACTAACAGTAGGTATTCTGGGTACAATTTGGTCAGCATCAAGCGGTATGAATGCATTTATCACAGCTACAAATCTTGCGTTCAACATTCAAGAAGAACGATCTTTTATAAAAGTCCGTCTCCTTTCCATTGCCTTAACTTTTGGTATGATTTTTGCGATTGTTATCGCATTAATTCTTCCAGTATTCGGAGACGTCATCATTCAATATTTACAATCTATCTTAAACTTACCTGAACAGACAGTAATCCTATTCCAAATTTTACGTTGGATCATCAGTATTGTTGTAATGGCATTTGTACTCATGTTGCTATATCACTTTGCACCAAACACTAAAAATCCATTTAAAGTCGCTTTACCTGGTGCATTAATTGCAACATTATTATGGCAGGTTATTTCATTAGCATTTTCTTTCTACATTAGTAATTTCGCAAACTACTCTGCCACCTATGGAAGCCTAGGAGGCGTCATTATTTTAATGCTTTGGTTCTTTTTAACAGGATTAATTCTTATGGTTGGAGCAGAAATCAATTATCTATATTTGCAAAAAGGAAAGAAGAAGGTAGATTCCTAATATAGGGATCTACCTTCTCTTTTTATGACAAATGAATGGAAGCTCGTGCGCAGCTATATCGAAACAGGTGTAGCAAATTAAGTGAATAAATATAAATCCTTGGAGATAATTAAAAGACCGTATTGCATAGGTATATCCTAGTGCAATACGGCTTTTTCATTTATAATTATCTCTCATAAAAATCCCCTTGAGCGTTTCACTCAAGGGGATTAGCTTTAGTTTTTATGATGTTTGTGGAAGTTGACGCTTAGACCAAGCACCAAACCCACCTTGCATATTGATTACATCTTTAATGCCATTTGCTTGTAGAATACTTGTCGCCATTGCAGAACGACCACCAGATTGACATTGCAGTACAACTGGTTTATCTGTAGGAACTTCATCAATTCGTTCTTGCAAGTAACCTAACATAATGTGTTGTGCTTGTGGAATGTGTCCTGCATCCCACTCATTTTGATTACGCACATCTAGTAAATGAACATCTCCAGCTTCAATACTTTCAGCAATTTCCTCTGGAGTTGTTACTTTATAAGATTCCATATCCATGCCTTCTACTTTAAGCTCGGTAAGCTCTGCTGGTGTCATAAATCCAGCTACACTGTCAGCTCCAATAGAACGCAGTGCTTTTGTTAAATCTTCTATTTGATCTTGTTCTGTAATCAGGTAAACAGGCTTATTATAATCCACTAGCCAACCTGCCCAATTTGCAAAGGACTTGTTGTTTGGAATGTTGATCGTTCCAGGAATATGCTCTTCAGCGAATTGAGCCGCTGGACGTGTGTCGATAAGTTGTAGATCGTTACGAAGTTGTTCTCCTAATTCCTCAGCACTCCAGCTCTTATGAGTTGGTTCACCAAGCTCACTTAAAAGCGCTGGTCCTTCTTTATTTACCTTTTTCATAACAGCAAAGTATTTAGGTGGCTCTGGTTGTTCTGAAACAAGGTCCTTTACGAATGCATCTTCATCTTCATACGCAAGTGCCCAGTTTGTAATTTTCTCATAGCCAACTGTGCTAGATGGAATTGCTCCAAGAGCTTTACCACAAGCACTTCCAGCTCCGTGCCCAGGCCATACTTGCATATAGTCAGGAAGAGCCTTGAAGCGTTCTAGAGATTTGAACATTTCACGTCCGCCAATTTCTGATGTGTTTTCAAGACCTGCTGCTTTTTCAAGTAAATCAGGTCGACCCACATCTCCAACGAAGACAAAGTCACCAGTAAAGATACCCATAGGTGCATCTTGATCACGATCATAAAGAACGAATGAAATAGATTCTGGCGTGTGACCAGGAGTGTGCATAACTTCAATCGTTACATTACCAACTTTAAATTTACTGCCATCGTAAACAAGCTCATGGTTGATGGTATCTAAGAATTGATAAGACCAATCCTCTCCACCTTCTCCAGATAGCATAGCTGTTGCACCTGTTTGCGTCGCTAGTTCGCGAGCTCCTGATACAAAGTCAGCATGAATGTGTGTTTCGGCTACTTTTGTAATGGTTAAGTTTTCTTTTTTAGCTGTGTCTAAATATGCTTGAATATCACGAGACGGATCCACCACTAATGCTTCTCCTGTCGCTTGACATCCGACCATATAAGAAGCTTGAGCTAATTTTTCATCATAAAAATACTTTAGTAACATGCAAAATCCCTCTCTTTCACGTTTTTAGTGTAATTTTGATTATATTAAGAAATCAATATCTTAACTACATGATTTATCATAACACATATACCCCTATGGGTAAACAGGTGAGCTCAAGTACCTTTCCAACTCATTATGTAACACATTTCTACATAAGTTCTTATTCCCCTACTTACACGGGTGTGAAGATTTTGTTAAATGTGTTTGGCATTGTTACATATAGTGGTATAAGGCTGGCATGGGGAAGGACAAAGTAGCAAAGAAGTGTGGAAGTTGTCTGATTAAGTGAAGAAGACCAACTAATTAGTGAGGAAGTTCTCTTTTTAAGTGAAGAAGACCAACTAATTAGTGAGGAAGTTCTCTTTTTAAGTGAAGAAGATCAATTAATTAGTGAGGAAGTTCTCTTTTAAGTGAAGAAGATCAATTAATTAGTGAGGAAGCTCTCTTTTTAAGTGAAGAAGACCAACTAATTAGTGAGGAAGCTCTCTTTTTAAGTGAAGAAGATCAATTAATTAGTGAGGAAGTTCTCTTTTTGAGTGAAGAAGACTCACTAGAATCTCGGTTAAAATTAAAATTAATTGTAATATATGAAACCACCAAGCTACAGTAGCTTGGTGGTTTTGATTAATCTAATTCATATCCTTCATCAACATCACCAAATAAATCGTAGAAAACTAATTGCCAACACACAAATGCTATAACCGAAGCACCTAATACGTAAAACACTTTATTCCTTAGAAAGCTCTCTCCATAAGGAAATCCCCCAACTACATCGATGATTAAATAGGGACCAAACCAACTAATAAATAGACAGACGATTAGGCGAACCATATTTTTAAAATTATTTGCTACTAGTACATGCTCACTGACCAAAGCGGCAATAAAAATAAAAATGGAAGCCATGATATTCACCGTAATGAAAAAAACAGCCATTGTGTTTCCCACCTTATTTTCTTACACTTCTTTATATTTCGTAAGCCACGGTTTCTCCCTTTCAATTTGAGCAGCTAACTTAAACAAAAGCTCATCCTCACCAAGGCGGCCTGTAAAATGTGCACCGATTGGTAAGCCTTCATCCGTCCAATATAGTGGCATACTCATAGAAGGCTGACCCGTTACATTAGAGATTGGTGTGAAGCTGCAGTAATCCGTAAAGTTCGTAAACATCGCCTGTGGGGAAGTTTGTTTAAATGATCCCACAGGTGCTGGTAGCTTATTTAAAACAGGCGTAAGCAAGATATCATACTGATCATGGAAATTCAGCAATTTTTTAGACTCCATCTGTAATAACACACGAGCTTCCTCATATTCGAGGGCTGATAATTCTGATCCTTGCTGATAAACGTTGTAAGACAACGGTTCTAAATGATCTGGACCAGGCTGTACTCCATTCACCTTTCCTAAATGCTTAATGACAACAGCTCCTCCAGCAACCCAAACTTTAATAAAATTATCTGCAACCGCTTTAAAATCAAATTGTGGTGAAGCTTCAACTACTTCATGCCCCAAATCCTTCAAAAGTTGCACAGATTGCTGAAAAGCCTTTTTCGTTTCATCATCTATGGATACGTGCCCACCAAAATCAGGTGTTACAGCGATACGCAGCTTACCTGGATGTTCTTTTGTAGCATTTAAAAAGCCATCAGACTGAAACGTTGGATAGAGTTCCCCTGGCGCTTCTCCATGCAAAACATCAAGTAAGGCTGCACTATCCCTAACTGATCGTGTTAACGCATGATTTACGGCCAGATGATTCATATACATGGAATACGGCAATTGTCCTCTAGATGGTTTAAATCCAAACAATCCGCAAGCAGATGCTGGAATGCGAATTGAACCACCCCCATCACTTGCATGAGCGAATGGAATCATCCCAGAGGCAACAGCGGCTGCAGCCCCTCCACTTGAACCACCTGCAGACAATCGAGAATCCCATGGGTTTCGTGTAGGTCCAAATAACTCAGGCTCTGTTGTGGGCAAAAAGCCAAATTCAGAAGTGTTGGTTTTCCCTAAAAAGTTAAGTCCTGCACGTCGGAACCTTTCAACTGTTTCATCGCTTATTCCTGGTACAAAATCTTCTAATAAGCGTGATCCAGAGGTGGCTTTATATCCAGCTACTGGGTTCAAATCTTTTATTAAGAATGGCAAACCTGCTAGAGCTCCTTCTCGAAAACCATTTTGCTTCACTTTGTCTAGAGCATCATCAAACATCGTATGTACTATCGCATTCAACTCTGGATTCTTTTCATTAATTTTATCTATGTAAAACTCAGTTAATTCAAATGGCGTAATATGGCCCTCATCCAATAACTTCTTTTGTCCTAATGCATCGTATTCTTGAACATTTACAGAATTTTTCATATAAAACGAATCCTTTCTTCATTGAAATCGTAAAAATAGAAACTAATCTTTTATATAAGGGGAGATTGTATTGAAAAAGTTCATATTCATTTCCTTTATTCTCTCATGTTTTCTGATTGGGTGCAGCGCTGAGAGTGAAGAAGATGCGAAACTCATTACAAACAAAGAATACCATAAAATTGAAAAAGGCATGTCCTATGAAGAGGTAGTTGAAATTGTTGGATCAGAAGGTAAAGCTGACAGTAAAAAGTCTGACAACACTGTACATTACATATGGGAGGGTAAAGCTCCTAACTCTTTTGCAGCGATTACATTTAATAAAGATAAAGTGATAAGAAAATTTGAAAAAGGTGTCGCTTCACGATAGAAAACAAACCTACCCCATCGGGTAGGTTTGCCTTTAGTTATTACTTTTCTCACCTAAGTTTTGCTGAGCCATCTTAACCAATTCTCGGACCATACTCCCGCCAATTTGGCCTCCTACTTTACCAGCATCTTTCGATTTCAGCTCACCATTATATCCTTCCTTCAAAGGAACATTTTGCTCTTTAGCTATTTCGTATTTAGCCTGATTCGGATCTTGTGAATTGGACAATTTTGCTTTCAACTGATCCAATCCATCTCGGGCTTCTGGAACTAATATTTTGTTTCGTCTAGCCATGAAACACACCTCCTTATGGTTGGTATGCCTCTTACTATTACGAATATCCTTGGTAAATCGTGATGTTAACCTATGTATATATTTCACCACCCTCCTCCTACATCACCTCAGTTACACGAATTAATGTTAAAATAAAATTACACATAAATTCTGGAAATAGCATTACTATATTGGGAGGAATATCAATGAAATACTCTGTGACAATCAATGCTCCGCTCTCAACCGTTTTTCAAACGATAGCAACTGCTTCTGAACGTGAACAATGGACAAGGGATGTCATCTCTATTACTTATAACGATCCAGCAAGTGAACAAAATGAGGGCACTACTTTTCAACAAAAACAGAAAGAAGGCAAAATGACCAATACATACGAAGGGAAAAATCTGCAGGTTACAGAACCAAGTTTATTCTCTTATCAACTCATGAACAAAGCCTTTACAATGACTGTCTCCTACCATTTAACTGATCAAGGTGAAATGACTTTGGTCGAGCAGCGATATGAAGTTGAGTATCACAATCGCTTTGCGAAATTTATGGGCAAGCTTTTTCAAGGTATGACCAACAAAATCGCAAAGGATATACTAGATGGATTAAAAAGGTATGTTGAGAAAAAGGAATAAGAAATAAGGTGAACATATTTTGCTCACCTTTTCCCTAAAGCCTCTATTCAATAACAGTGCAGTTCCCCCAGCACCCTTTCTCCACATACTCCTCCTTTTATGTTCGTTTATTCTCTTTTTGCTTCATCCAATACCGAATGCCACGTCCTGCATAGGGTTCATCTTTAAATCTCGGAATGATATGGAGGTGTGCATGCGGGATATGTTGTCCTCCTATGGGGTACACATTCCACCCGACACTATACCCATCTGGAGCATATGTTTCGTCTAGCATAGTTTTCGCCTGATCCATTAATTCCTTCGTAGCTGACCACTCTTTTGAAGATAAATCAAAAGCTGTCTCAACGTGATTTTTAGGAATAATGAGACCGCTTCCTTCAAGAACTTCTTGTTCAGAAAGCTTTTGAATATAAAGACAATGGTCATTTTCTAATAGGATTTGCTGTTCTGGGTCTTGGTTTATGTTACATAGGACGCAATCTTTATTCAATATCATGTTTGTTCTCCCTTTTTGTTTCTTTATTATATCGTATAAAATAGGGGGAATTTTAAAAAGGGAATTTTTTTAAATTGTGTCCCCTTTTCTTCAATACCACAAGAAAAAGACACCCCAGATGGAGTGCCTTTTTCTAATGACTATTCCAGTGTTCGATTCATTTCGTCTACTTCAAAATTACCGTCTTGCTCAATTGGTTTTCCGGCGATGAGTTCTCCGCTTCCACCGCAAATCGTGCAAGTGTAGCGCCATTCTTCATCATCCATTAATAAACCGGAGCCGTCACATGCACGGCATCGCATGTCTTTTGCCAAGGGATTCACTCCTCTTTTATTTTTCTCGGTCGCGGACCCAGTTAATGAGTCCTCCTTTTAGCATCATGTCCACTTGGCGAACAGATAATGTATGACGCAGGTTAATTTCTTCATTTTTATCTTTAACTTTCGCTTTAATTTCTTGGCCATTTTGGATTGCTTCACGTAAACCACTAAATTGCAGAACATCACCTTGTTCTAGTTTTTCGGCTTCTTCACTTGTGCTGAATGTCAGTGGAAGTACGCCAAAGTTCACTAGGTTTTGCCAGTGAATACGAGCAAAGTCTTGGACGATCGCAACACGTAAGCCAAGGTATCGAGGAGCTAATGCAGCGTGTTCACGACTTGAACCTTGTCCGTAGTTATAGCCACCCACGACTGCATGACCGCCTTGATCTTTGATTTCCATCGCACGATCATAGTACGTGTCATCAACAATTTCGAATGTGAACTTACTGATCTCTGGTAAGTTGCTTCGGTAAGGTAACACACGAGCGCCACCTGCTAGGATTTCATCAGTTGAAATGTTATCTCCCATTTTCAGCAGAATTGGTAGTTCCATTTCATCAGGTAATTCATCCATTTCAGGAATGGACGCAATATTTGGTCCTTTTTGAAGCTCTATCTCTTTTGCTTCTTCTGGTAGCTTCGGTTTATCCAATAACGTCATATCAATCGTTGGATTATCAGGTGCTGAGATATCCGGAAATTCCATCTCTAAATCACGCGGGTCCGTAATTTTCCCTGTTAAAGCTGATGCAGCAGCTGTTTCTGGTCCACATAAGAATACACTGTCCTCTTTTGTTCCTGAACGACCAGGGAAGTTACGTGGTGTAGTACGTAAACTGTTTCGGCCAGTTGCAGGTGCTTGCCCCATTCCAATACAGCCGTTACAACCTGCTTGGTGCAAGCGTGCGCCAGCTGGTAAAAGGCTCGCCATATGATTGTTTTTCACTAAGTCCGTAAGCATTTGACGAGAAGTTGGGTTAATGTCAAAAGACACACCATGTGCAACTTGCTTTCCTTTTACAATTTCAGCAGCTACAGCAAAGTCGCGGTATCCTGGGTTTGCTGAAGATCCGATATAAGACTGATAAATCGGCTCTCCTGCTACTTCTCGAACAGGAACCACATTACCCGGACTTGATGGTTTTGCGATCATAGGTTCTAATTCTGAAAGGTCGATTTCTTCATGAAGGTCATATTTCGCTCCATCATCAGCTACGATTTCTTTCCAATCTTCTTCACGGCCTTGACTCTTTAAGTAGCGCTTCACTTCTTCATCAGATGGGAAAACGGTACCTGTTGCACCAAGCTCTGCGCCCATGTTGGCAATAACGTGACGGTCCATAGCTGATAAGTTCTTCAAGCCAGGTCCGTAATATTCAAGTACTTTGCCAACGCCTCCTTTTACATCGTGACGGCGTAGTAATTCTAAAATAACGTCTTTTGCACTTACCCAATCTGGAAGCTCACCTTTCACATAGATGCCCCATACTTCAGGCATTTTGACATAAAAAGGCTCTCCTGCGATTGCCATTGCAACGTCAATACCACCTGCTCCCATTGCAAGCATCCCCATACAGCCATTTGCACACGTGTGACTGTCAGAACCAAGCAAGGTTTGGCCAGGTTTCGCTAAGCGTTGCATATGGACAGGGTGACTTACCCCATTACCTGGACGGCTGAAGTACAAGCCAAACCGCTGTGCAGCGCTTTCCAAAAATAGATGGTCGTCTGGGTTTTTACTATCTTCCTGAATGAGGTTGTGGTCAACGTACTGAGCTGAAGCTTCTGTTTTGGCATAATCGAGTCCCATCGCTTCTAACTCCAACATTACCATAGTACCTGTTGCGTCTTGGGTTAACGTCTGATCAATTTTTAACCCAATCTCTTCACCAGGTGTTAATTCTCCTGATAAAAGATGATCTTGAATCAATTTCTGTGTAACATTTAGTGCCATTGATCTGCCTCCCTTAAGCTAACAGCAAATTTTACTTATCCTCAATTACTATTCCCTGGGATCGGTTTCATCAATCTTTTATCTTTGAATTGTTTAATAAAATTAGAAAGAAGTTTTGGCGGAATGTAAAAAAACAGATCTCCTATTCTCCTAATAACTTTAGGTGAACAGGGGATCTGTCTATTACCGACTTTCAACAAAACCAACCTTTTTAAAAAAGCTCATGATCCCATCAACCAAACTATCTGCTAGAGGCAGATCTGGATTGGTATATGTTTTCGCATTCTCTTCTCGATTTTCAGGCGCATCTTTTAATACATGATTCATCCCATCAATGATTAAAAGTTGGCTCTCTGTTTTAGCATTATGAAGCATCTCTGCCTCTTTTACAGAGACTTGGATATCGTTTTTTCCATTTACGATTAATGTTGGTGCATTTAGCTGTTTTATTTCTTCAGTTGGATCATGTTTTATCCATGAGACCAGAAAAGGTTGAACGCTTTCCCTAAATAAACTCTGAAGTTGAGATGGTACCTCTTTAACAGTTTCACCTTGTTTTAGTTGATTTAGAATGGATTGGGCTTCCTTTTTCAAGCTATCTGGTAAGGAAGATAACTGTTCTTTAAGTACTTTATCAATTGAGTTCCCAGCTCCAGCAAGAGAAACAAAAGCATCTATCTTTTGATTTTGAGCTGCCATCATACCAACTAATGAACCTTGACTGTGGCCGATCACACCAACATTAGAAAATCGTTCATCTGTTTTCAACTTCTCTATCCACTTTTCAGCATCCATAACAAAACGATCAAACCTCAATTTAGATTCAGAAATTATAGCTTCCGTGTTTTTTCCTACACCTCTTTTATCATACCGGACACTTGCCATTCCTTGTTTAGCTAACTCCTCCGCAAGCATCTTTAGAGAATTATTTTCCCCTGGAGCACCAGCTGAATTTCCATTACGATCAGTTGGACCAGATCCAGGTATAATTAAAACAACTGGATGCTGTCCTTTTTCATTTGGAAGTTCTAATTCACCATAAAGCTTACCAGCAGAAGTCTCGAGAGTTAGAAAATCGCCTTTTTCTTTTTCTTCATTAGACTGGCCCCCTTTTGTTAAATAGAAAGAAAAAGATTGGCCAGCTTGTGTGAATGTGCCTTCAATCTTCTCCTTTTTCCTTTCACCATTAAAACTTATCTCTTGTCCGCCAATAGTTGTAGAGAGATAAACCTTTGAATCATTGATATTTACAGTGGAAAAAGGGTAGTTTTGAACATTTTGAACAGGGATACTCAATGTTACTTCCCAACTATCGTCTTTCTGAAAAGCCACCAGAATGTTCAACGTCTGATTCGGCACTTCAATGGCACCACTCCATGTTCCGCTTATCTCTTTTTTATTGATTTCCTCAGATGGTGAGGAATCTTCTGAATGATCATTAGATGAATTGCAGCCAATAAGAAAAATCATACACATGTATAAAGCCAGGAAGGTTTTAAACTTTGTCATGGACACACCTCTTATAAGTTTGATTACTTGTTTTATACGATCGTTAATGCGAAAAAGTTTTAATAAACACAAAAAAACTAACCAATAAAACAAAGGTTAGTTAAGAAGTTACTTTACGTAGACAATTTTTTAAAGAATGAGGGGTTAATGAGCTTGATTTTCTGAGAAAAATGTCTTTGCGAGGCCGAGTATTTTTTTAGGCTGATCCACAATGGTCCAATGGCCAGCTTCTTCGATTTCAACAAGTGTTGCTTGAGGCAAATAATCAAGTAAATGTGACTGAATTCCCTCCGGCGAAATAATGTCGTGTGTACCCTGTGCAACAAAAACTGGGATCTCATCTAATTGATTCAGTTCATCCCGGATATCGAATTTTTCTCGGAGACTTGCGCCTACTTCATTATTGACGATTTCATTCATTGGCAGGCTTGTATGTTCTGTTACCTGAGATGAGTAAACGTAATAAGGATCTAACATGTGAAAGATGCTATCGACTGTATCCTCTCCCTGGGATAGATGCTCTGCTAATTCCAAAAACTTTTGTATATCATCATGGTTCGCCCGTTCTTGCATTTCTGACTCAAATAAAGCAAAACTTTCATGCGATGCTCCAATGGCACCTGTTAAAAATATCTTATGTACTTGCTGAGGGTAGTAAATTGCATATAGGAGCGCTAAAATGGTTCCCCATGACTCTCCAAATAGATGAACTCTTTCTAAACCAAGTTTAATGCAGAGTTCATTTAATATTTCCACCTCATCTTTTAAGGAAGGTTCTTTAGCAGTTATATTCTGTGAGGTTAAGTGTTCTGTATGCTCATAGAATATTAACTCAAAATCTTGAGAAAGTGCTTCATCGTAAGGAAGGAATTTACGAAGCTCACTCCCTCTAACTCCCTGCAGAAAGATAATAGCTTCACCCTTTCCAATACGTTTTACATTTACGTTCAAATGCTTTTTATCTATATGAACCTCCAATTCTGACTCCCCCTTTGCCAACCAATTATTATTATAAGATAAATTCTTTCTATACTGCACCTTATTTTTTAAACACTTACAATATTTTAATATAATAAATGTATATATAATGTGGGTTTTAGGAAAATTCTTTTAAAAAAGACAAAATAAACAATCGTTCATTTTGTCTTTATCTTTTAGTTATTCAGATTGTTGGTCGACTCTTTTTTTCAATATGAGTAAAGTGAAAAATAAGACAACATTCAACACAAGAGTAGCTGTTAGAACAATCGCCATCCACAATTGTAATTCCACATTAATAAGGACAACTGCTAAAGCTACTGACATAATTATAGTAATTAAAAAATGAGGAAGTAATACCGTTTTCAAAAGTCCTCTCCCTTTCTGTTGTTACGATTAAAATGATTTGTATATCTAGCTTATAATATTTTTCCGCAAAGTGAAATGATTATTGTGTAAACGGAAAACAAAAAAGAGGACTACATCATTATCTATGATATAGTCCTCTACTTTCCCTATTCCTGTAAAGTTACCTTTCATGTTTAAAATGTAGGTAACTGGTCAAGATTGTTCGTCGGATCCCCATCAGCATCGCTACGCAGGTGCTCCTCATGGTCTTTACCAATAAAAACATTTACGTGCTCAATCTCTTTGTTCTTCGCCATTTGTTGAGCTTGTTTATAATCAACCACCTGGCCAGAAGAAAGTTTTAATTCAACAATATCCCCGTCACCATTTTTGCGGACGGCAACAACTTGTTCTGCCATGATGAATCCCTCCTTTTGAAATTAGTATGTGTACCAACAGGAGGTTTTACTCATCACATTTTTACTGATGAAGCTCTATTTCTTTTGAAGCATATTCTTGAAGGGCTTCATAAGCTTTTGCTTCTGTCTCAAAGGTTTCGCGCTCTGTTAATTCCTCTACTATGTTACCTGTAAGACTTATTGTTGTTTTGTACTCATATGTTGCGTTTCCACGTAATTTAATACGATATTCACCATCTTCAACATGTACAACACAAATAACAAAACCACCGCGATTAAAGACAAAAATCTCTTCGTCTGGTTGATTGTAGTTTAGTAAAACGGTATTCAGTGATGAAGCTGACATAGCTGTACCACAGGCGTTTGTTAAGCCAACGCCGCGCTCATACGTACGTACAAACACCTTTTGATCGCCTAAGTTTTGCACAAAACTAACATTCACACCATTTGGAAGTAGTGTTTTGTTTCTATTTGCTTCTTTTCCAATGGTCGATAATTGTTCATCATCTACTTGATCAACCATCGCGATTAAGTGAGGATTCGGCACACTTACTACACTGAACCTTAAGTCCTCTGATAATGCAGGTATTTTTTGATCAATATGCTCCTTCTCATCTGTTTTAAGTGGAAGAGAAGCTGGTTTTAATGAAACGGGTTCAATGGCCACTTCAAAAGATGGGATATTTTCGAAAATATCGCCTTTTTGCTCAACTGTAAGATTTGCCTCTTTCGTTTCAATAACAAGTTGTGTCTTATTAAACTTCTCACTTGCATAACGGGCTACACAACGCAGACCATTCCCACACATCTCTGCTTCAGATCCATCTGGGTTAAACATACGCATTCTGGCATCAGCCACTGCACTTTGTTCAACAAACAAAATGCCATCTCCTCCAATAAGGCCTTCACGATCACAAAGATTCTTAGCGATCGATACACGTTCCTCTTCAGAGAACTGATATGTATGTTGCAGATCATCTATTAATACAAAGTCATTATTTGATCCATGACATTTTAACAATTCGATTCTCATTAAGCTCACCCTTTCCTCCTTATATTCTGCTGCTTTTTTGTGATTTTTTCAATATCGAAGGATCTAGTGCTTAATATTTTATTCCGCACCTTCAATTTTCTGTGTTAAAATAATGAGTGTTCAAGAAAGAACTTACATTTAACTTTTAACAATACTCTCAAGCCTGATTATGTGTAAAAGGGGACTGAGCTTATGTTCACGATATTAATGGTTTGCCTCATTATTATGGTTGCTGTTTTAGGATTAACAATCGCAACAATTAATAAAGGTTATGCCTACGAACACAAAGTAGATCCATTACCACAAGAGTCACCAGTGGATTACAATGAAACAGATCATGACGATAAAAAAGCTGAATAGTTTATTCATACCCTTCATTATATGAGAATGGATATAAAAAACGCATGAGCCACTCTTGTAGCTCATGCGTTTTTCTAATCCTCTTCATCAAGTCATTCGATATTCGAGGATGTTTCCATCATTATGAAATCCTAGTCTCTCGTAGATTTGTACAGATTTATCTGCCGTTTGAAGAATCGCTTTTTTAGCACCATTCTGCTGAGCATCTTTTAAAGCATGTATAATAAGATGCGATCTAGAATTCCCTCCCTTTTGAACGGTTTCTATGTTATAGATCCCAACACTTTCTTCACTGTAAAATAAAGATAAGATGCTTACTGGTTCACATTTTTCATAGGCTACATAATGATGAATGGGTGAAGTTTCATCACAAGCAACATGAGCTACAAACTCTTGAAAGCCAGCCATCTCATGATCTGGAATATTGAGAGACTGTGCTAGCACGCTTGCATAGTGTAAGCAAATTGTCTCATCATCTACTTTACGAATATCAAGTTCTGCCGGCTCAGTACTTACGACCAACCAGTTCCCTAAATCCATACTCATAGCGGTTTGGTAACCTGATTTTTTATAATTTAATGCTTCTAAATAGTCCTTCACATGATCAGAAGCATCCATATCCCAAACACGCCATGTAGGACGAATGTTTCTAGCTAAGTATATATCTGTAAAACGCAAAATGGTTTCTTCCATTAATTCTTCATTTATATTGACTGCTGTAATATCGTTCATTAAAGGAAGTTTCAAAGGACTCATGGTAGCCTGAATACCAGCTTCCTGTAACAAATCAACCTCATGAACATGTTTAGCTGTTAACTGCCCATAAGCTAGCATATTTCGTTGGTTCACACGTGTGTTCTCCAAAATCTCTTCACTTCTTGTCGATAAATTCATCAATCCACCTCCAAAATGAATGTAAACAAAATCCTAAAGCTTTTCAATCAACACAAAAACCAAAGTGGAACAGGGGGTATAAAAAGCTAATCACTTAATCTCTTATTGTTTGATTATAATTTGGATTCTACTGGTTCATTCACAACGTGAATCTTGTGATGGACATCGAGCTTACATAAGAATGGAGAAAAAACTAATTTGAAGTGCAAGAAATAATAACGTGTACATTACAGGATCGAATAGCGCAATATAAATGTACATTTATGTAGCATGACACAGTACATTATTTAAATTGGTCTATCAAGCGTCCAATGAACCCCCTCTCTATACCTTATATGAATTCATTCTAACACAAGATTTTTGTTTTTTCTAAAAATTCAAATAATTGATGTGCTGTATATTACTATACGTTTTATCTATGGTTTTAATCCCTTTTATTGAGTGATTTTACATGTAGATAGTAAAAAATGCTTAATATAACTCACTGGTAAAGATAAAAAAGCACTCAATTATGGAAATCCCATATTGAATGCTTTTCATAAAAAGGCCTTTTAGGTAATGTTTGTGTCGTGTCGGTACCGTCTCACAAAGAATTTTTGCTCATGGAGTTTTACTCAATATCGATTCTTTTCCCTCGTTTTTTCGGGAATGAGATATTTAACACGCCATCTTGATGAGTAGCTTTCATGTTTCTAAATATTAAATTTGATGGGAGTGTGATGACTCTTTCCATATATGTTTGCCTTTTACCAAAAACACCTTCATCAAAATTTTGTTCGATGTCACCACGGTCTACCATAATGTGTAGTCTGTTCTCCATCAGTTCAACATCGATATCCTCTTTTGAAACCCCAGGTAAATTCGCTTTCACGGAGTAATGAGACTTGGAATCCACCTCTTCAACAGGGAATCCCCCTTGAAATGCATTATTGAAAAATTGATCCATTGTATCTAGCAATGATTTGTTAGGATTCAATTGAAAAAGATCATTAAATAACTGTCTTGGACCTTCTAAATTTTTATTAAGCTTTTCATTTTCTGAAGCCATATTTAGGCACGCTCCTTCCTCTTTTTTTCTATCCTATGCGTTTGCCCTATATAGCGACTAGACGAATACCTAGATTTCGAGAATAATTTTCGCCCACACATGAAATGGGGTTCGTCTAATATAATGGAAGTAGAACCATTACCCTCACCAAAAAGATGGAGGTCGGATGAGATGATTGATGCCTCGTTTTATAATCAATCCAGACAACATATGGGGATTGAAGATGTTGTCGAGCACATGAAAGCTTTTATTGAGAAAGACCCCACTGCTACGTACCGCCTTTCGATTGGGACGGATTCACACGTCCACCAACGCTACACCCGCTTCATTACTGCTATACACATCCACCGAGTCGGAAAAGGAGCCTGGGGATGTATTCGCAACCACACGATAGAACGCCAAGTTACAAGTTTAAAAGAAAAGATTTCTACTGAAACGATGCTTAGTCAAGAAGTTGCTTTCCCATTTATTTCTCTATACCTTGAACAGCTAGCTGAGATCATTCTTCCTTATGAAGATGAAGGCGGAAACCTTCAGTTTGAAATTCACCTAGATATCGGGAAGCAAGGCCTTACCAAACACTTAATTCAGGACATGACCAATCGAATAGATGCTATGGGAGTTGAAGTGAAAATTAAACCTGATTCTTACGCTGCATCCTCATATGCACATAGGTACACGAAATAATCGTGCTATCATTGATTGATTACTGGATTAAAAACAAGCAGTTACTTCATTTCATAGATAAGAGCCAGGAGAAAGCTCCTAGCTCTTAAATTTCTACTCATGATCATAGTATGTCCAATCTAAATCTTCATTTTCCATAAGGGATTTTATGGTTTGTATATGATTTGCTTCATTTAGGATTTCATAATTGAAGATATAGTCTTGATCGAAATCATAAGTGAATGTTTCTGATGTATAATGGTCCTTCTTCACCTTTTTGGAAACAGTAATCGAGAGATGATACTCCCTAAAATGACGATCAGCCTCTTCATCTTTTTTTAATTCCATATTTGCAAAATCACTCAAGATTCGATTGATAATTGCTTTCTCTTTTATCTTTAGCATTGACTCACGATTTGGGGGTTCCCCTTCAGATACTTCGTAAACGGAAAGATTCGCTACTTCAAATTCTGTATCTTCATTAAATTGAAGGGAAGATAGCTTTGAAAAAGAGGGGTACGTCTTTTGATATGAATCATATAGTACGATTAAAAATGCTGCTATAACGATACCGGTCAGAATGGAAATAATGATCTTTTTATCTTGGATGTACATACTGAGTAACAATGCTAATAGACCAATTGCCAGTCCTCCCACTACATAGGTAACCATTAATCCTTCTCCCTTCTTCTAATAAATCAATTAACTACTCTTATTTAGATAAGATTTTAACTTTAAATCGTTTCATTTCTTAACACATTACTATACATCAGAATACCTTATAATGTATTTTTTATATGAATTTTACATAAGAAATATAAAAAAATACTCAAAGCAAAAGCCTTGAGTATTTTCGGTATGATGTTTAATTGTTTTTCGCTTCTTCCACTGCATCTTTTAAGTCTTGAAAGCTTTCAAGTTTGATGACTTCTCCATCTACCGCAACGGTTGGAGTTCCTGTTACACCAAGGTTACGTGCGATTTCCATGTCTTTTTCTAATGCATCTTCTCCTGCTCCATTTTCATAAGCATCGACAACGGTTTGCACTTTTTCTTGATCGTCGACTACATCTTGAAGAGTCGTTTTAAGAAACTTAGTCGTGTACACATTAGACTTCTTCATATCATCAGGCATGCTTTCAAATAAATGGTCGTGAAAATCCCAGAATACATCATTTCCTAGCTTTTGAAATACGGTTTCTGCGAATTTTGCTCCTCTATCTGAATCTTTGTTCAGAAATGCATAGTTTACAAAATAAAACTTAACATCACCTGAATCAACTAATTGCTTTTTAATTTCAGGAAAAGCACTTTGCTGAAAGTTTTTACAGTGTGGGCATCGGTAGTCACCGAACTCTACCATTTTAACGGGAGCATCTTCATCCCCAATGTAGGGTTGATTTTCGTAATCTATAGCTACCTCTTTATCGGAAGAGGACATATTCTGATCTAGAACCACGATGATAATAACCCCTATTGCGATAATACCAATCATCCAAAAAATCCAATTAATGCTTCCTTTTTGCTTTGTGTTTGCCATATGATCACCCTTTATGTAAGTAGTATTTCCGATTATCGTAACTACCTCATTGTAGATAGCCTGTCCACTGGAAGTCAAGACAATAGCTTAGAGGTTGAGCTCTGGTTCGTAGTTTTAAAAGGTGCTAGCACTCTTAACACAATCATATAGATAACTTGTACGATCATGATGATAGCTGGAACATATATTCCCCAGATTCCTAACTGCCATGGAAATAAGAAGGATTTTGAGCTAGTCTTCATGAATAGAATAAAGAGAATACCTAGAATAGTCGTTAAAAAAATCCAAAAGACCCAAAACATTGTTGTTCTCGACTCTTGTATCTTTCGACCACTTATGAAAGCTAAGCCCAGTGCGATGCCCCCAAGAATAACGGATAGAAATGGGAAATAGGTTTGGAAAGGAGAGGCTCCTAAAAGAAAGCCAGAAATCACATACACGATAAAAATCAAGAAAACGCCTAAATACGCTCGCATGGTTCAACACCTTTACTAAAAGTTCTATCTCCTTATTATAAGGGAAATCGATTTTCCAGCGAAGAGACTCAAAATGAACTCTTTGTGACAATTCAACAAACTAAGGGGTGAATGTATGACTAAACAAAAACTAGGCAATATTATTTCAGGACTGTCCTTAATTATCATTGGTACCGTCATCTTCTTAGAAAACCTAAATATCATAGACTTACAAGTTGGAATGTTCTCGTGGCCTATCTTTATTTTCATTCCGGCCTTAGGCTTTCATGCTGGATTCTTTTTATCAGGTATGAGAAAAAACATGGCTGGATTGCTTGTTCCTGGTGGGATCCTGATGACATTAAGTCTGTTATTCTATTTTGAAGTCATGACAGATTTTCAATATGCTGAATATACGTGGCCGATTTACATATTGGCTCCAGCAGTTGGGCTTTTTGAATTATGGCTATTCAGTGGTCGTGAAAAAGGACTACTTATTCCTATAGGGATTTTAACTGTAATCGCAGGGCTCTTTTTAGCTCAAATGCTGTTTGCAGCTATTTTTAAATTTTGGCCGATCATCTTTATTGTTATTGGACTTTACATACTATTTGGCCGTAACAAAAAGCAAAAGAATGATGTCCCAATTGAATGAAGCTAGTAGCTTGAGTGAATGAATACTTTGCTCGGGCTTTTTTTATTTGTTCTAATCTACGATAGGCAGTCATCTAATAGTGAAGACAAGCTTTTGAGTAAAGGAGCTTCACTATGATTGCTTTAATGGTTAGTTATATCGTATTGGGGTTGTCGATTGCAGCTCCAATAGGGCCAATCAATGTTGAGATCATGAAACGTGGATTAGTGTTTGGATTTTGGCCTGCATTTTGTGTAGGTCTCGGTGGCATGTCTTCAGATATTATCCTAATGGCGCTGATGTTCTTTGGTTTATCGAGCATCTTACAGATTAAAATTGTCAGCATTACCCTTATGTTGCTTGGTTGCATAATCCTGATTTACTCGGGGTGGTCCTCTCTATTGTCAAAAAGCACCTTTCACACTCCTGAATCTGATAACCGCTCAATCTCCAGATTGGGAATTCGTTCTTACTTAAAAGGCTTTTCTATTGCTGGAACGAACCCCATGAATATTCTTTTTTGGGTCAGTATTTATGGATCTGTCCTTAGTCATGCACTTGATACGAACACCCTTGGCTATGCTTTTTTATTAAGTACATTAGTGTTTATCGGAATTGGTTTATGGAACCTTAACCTAGCATTTACCATACATTTTGCTCGAATTCTCATGAGTCCAATTTATATGAAATTAATTCATGTAGTAGCCAGTCTTATTTTAATTGGATATGGGGTTTATTTTGGCATTTTGGGAGTAACAGAAATATTAATGTAGTCTTGGATTCTTATAGGGAAGGAGAGACGTAGTAGTTCCCATCGAAAAGAAAGCTACTACTCCCCGAGAGAAAACTGCTCCTACCCGAGAAAATTATACAATTCAAACAAGGGGACTTAGTTCCTTATTTGAATTCACTGCAAATGAAAAATAAAGCATGGATCCGATCATGATGCGAACCACTCGTATCGGGATTGTCTCACACTCTGTTTTTATATAGTGAACAGCCTTATGCTTTATATCCTTCGTAACATCATCCTTCTCCGGTAACTGTGCTTTATTCACATACAATACCACTTCTATTTGCCCGTTATTTGCCTGGCATTCGTGTTTTAAAAATAAAGACATAAAATCCTCTCCTGTACCATCGCTTATTCTCTACTGTTTCCATTCCATTTCAAAAATATAATAGTGCCTACCTCAAGAAGAGGCAGACACTAGTATCATTCCTCTAGATCTTCAAAAACAAACACATTTCCGTTCTTAGTTAGCCCCATTTCATAAGACTTAATATAGAAAAAGCAAAGAATAATCACTTATCCTTTGCTTTCCTAAGCATCTATGCTGTTATCCGTTGAGCTTTCCTTTTGATCCGCCACTCTGTAGAGAAAACAGGTTTGAATCTATTGAGAAGTTTAGCTTTTCACGTTCACGCTGGCGTTTTAAGGCTAACTGGAGAAGTTGATTTGTTAGCTGTGTGAAGTCTTTACCAGATGGCTCCCACAAGTAGAAAGAGAGGGAACCTGGGATCGTGTTGATCTCATTCACATAAGCTGTTTGGCTTTCTTTATCAATTAAGAAGTCGATTCGAGAAACCCCATTACAACCCAAGACTTTAAAGGTCTGCTCAGCAAGTTTTTGTACTTCCTGTGTTTGGTCTTCAGGGATTTCAGCAGGGATGACACGATTCGTGCTTTCCATACCTTTGGAAGCATCGCCACCTTTTCCGCCGCCTTGATATTTATCCTCATAGGTTAAGATATCTTCGCTACTTAGCACTTCTTCAAGCACAGAGCTTTCGACTTCTTCATAATCACCGACTACAGAGCAGTTCACTTCAGTTAGATCCCCGATCATTTTCTCAACTACGATTTTATGGCTATATTCAATAGCCTCATTGATTGCTTCCTCTAGTTCTTCATCATTATAAGCTTTACTAATACCGACACTAGAGCCGAGGTTAGCCGGTTTTACGATAACAGGGTAACCAATCTTATTGGTCTCTGCTTTCACTTCATCTTGGTTGTTTAACCAATACGTTGAGTAGAACCAGTTATACTCAACAATCGGGATTCCGGAATCATTCAGAATTTGTTTCATCATTACTTTATCCATGCCAACTGCTGATGAAAAGACATCGCAGCCAACGTAAGGGATTTGGAGCATTTCAAGCATTCCCTGCAGGGAGCCATCTTCTCCGTTTGTTCCGTGAATAACTGGGAATACCACGTCAATTTCTGTAACAGCTTTTTTCCCGAATAACCCAGCATTTTTCTTTTGAACGACGACTTTTCCTTCATCGTTCGTGGATAGGATTACTTTTTCACTTTTTTGTAAGAGGTCATTTAATTCTTTATACTCTTCAATATCAGTAAGGGATTCCCCTGTGTACCATTCATTCTTCTTACTAATATAAAGCGGGATCGCCTCATATTTATTCTCATCCATTGCTTTGATAGCTTGGAGAGCTGAGATTACGGAAACCTCATGCTCTACAGATAACCCACCAAAAACGACTCCGACTCTTGTTTTCACGGTCAAATCCTCCCATCTACTCGTTAAACGTATCAGGTAAATCGTTCTCTAGTAGAGCGATTGTGCCTGGTTTTGCAATTTGGTGCATATGTTGAAGCGCGTCATTTAAATGTTGTGCAACATAAACTTGCTCATCTGGATAGTTACTTTCTTTCAATCCGTCCTGGATCGGCTCTGTTTGTTTCTTACCAACGAGAATGACATAGTCACAATTTTCAGCAGCATAGCCACCTAATCGTTTGTTGTATTCGTACTGTTTATCACCCAGTTCGATCATTCCTGGTGTCACGAGAACTCGATATCCTTCCATATTACCAAGGACTTCTAGCGCCATTTTGGAACCTGTTGGATTAGAGTTAAAGCTATCATCAATAATCGTAATGTTGCCGCCGCCTTTTTTAATTTCCATGCGGTGCTCTACTGGTGTGATTTGCTTAACACCTAGCTTAATCTTGTCTACTGAAATCCCCATCTCCATAGCAAAAGCAATTGATGCCAGAATGTTGTAGATGTTGTGCTTACCAAGTAGCTTCGTTTCAAACTCTCCAATGAAGCCTTGGTCTTTGTGCTGCACTTTAAATGTTGTTCCTTTTTTATGAGACTGAAGATCATAAGCTCGATACTCTGCATCCTCTGAATCAATACCATAATACACTTTACGCACAGGATTTTTCGGCGTATAGGACATGATATTTTCATCATCCATATTTAAAAAGCCGATCCCATCTTCAGGTAGTGATTCTATAATCTCGTATTTCGTTTTCTTAATATTGTCTAAGCTTTTGAATGTTTCAAGGTGCTGTTCACCAATGGCTGTTAGGATAGCGTATTTCTGGTGAACAAGATCACAAATTTCTTGAATATCATTCTCCTGTTTCGCTCCCATTTCAGCGATATAGTACTCATGATAGGGTTTTAAATCTTTTCGAATCGTAATCGTGTTACCAAGCTTTGTATTAAAACTCTCTGGTGTCATAAGTGTGTTTGCACTAGAAGAAAGCACTTGATTCAGCACGTTTTTCGTACTTGTTTTTCCAAAACTACCTGTAATCCCTACTACTTTTAAATCGTTCATAGACTGAATGCGATTTTCGGCATCGTTAAAATAGCGTTGATTAATGCTTTTTTCTATCGGCTGGTTAACCACTTTAGCAAGCATTAATAAGTGATAAAGGAACATGTTAGCTAGGAATAATACCGTTAAGATCAATAAAGAACTTTCAATAAGTAAGAGTGTTCCGAGTAAGATCAAAATATGAATAATGCCTAATGTCGTTAATAGACGTTTCACACGAGGTGTATAGACAAGCTTTTTCTTTTGCGGTTCTTCCTTTCGAAGGAATGCGATTAAAAAGTAGAGCGCGGCAAATAAAACGAGACCTATAAACGGACCGCCAATCCAACCGATTAATAAACCAATTAAAACTAGAAATTCTTTCGGAGGGAATGGTTTCGTCTTATTCCCTTTCATCCAACGCATGAACCGCTCGTTACGATAGGAGTTGAGCTGGAACATGTGAACAGATTTTTTTGTTTTAAACACAGCATAACTAAGCCATGCAATAATTGCGGCAATCCATAAAATATTCAACATGTAACTATTCTCCTTTATCTTGTTCTAAGAAGTTTTCGACAATGACTAGAAATCGTTTATTTTGTTCTAAAAAGGCATAGTGTCCTGTATTTTCAAATGTGACAAGACCTGCATCAGGGAAAAGCTGTTCCATGAGCTTACCGTCCTCTAGTGGAGTGGCTGTATCATTTTCTCCCCATACAAGTAGCGTTGGAACATGAATGTGCGGCATATACTCACGGAGGTCTTCATTCACCACTTTGGATAAGGTTTGCTGCATGACAGCGGAGGCCTGCTTATAATCAGAAGACCCAACTTTCCCTTTCCATTTTGTTAAAATATCATCTTTGTAGCGATTAAGAATAGGCAGGTCTAAAAGCTTTTTCACAAATTTGTACGTGTAAACCTTGATATAGTATTCAAGCTTACGTTTTGGCTTAATACCTGCTCCACCAGTAAAAATAATTTTGTGCACATCATGATCATAAGCGTATCGCGTTATAACTCGACAGCCAAATGAGTGCCCGATCAAAATCGGCTTTTCAATCCCAAGTTCTTGAACAAATTGGGACAGAAAATGAGCGTAATCATCAACACTCCATGCTTCAGGAGGCTCTTGGCTCTCTCCAAAGCCTGGGAAGTCAATCGAAAACACCCGAAAGTTATCATCTAATAAGTTATGAACGGATTCAAATGTATCCATACTTGTGCCCCATCCATGCAGAAGCACAACATCTTGCCCTTCTCCAGACACTTTGTAGTGAACATTTACGTTATTAATATCTACAAACACATTGGTACTCCCCTTGTATTATATTGATTGCTTCCATTAGATTATGTTCATTCTGGTTTGGTGAGTAATCTTTTCTATTCATATTATTCATTTATTGAGAAATGTTCCATTCATTCAATTGTATTCTAACCCTCTAATTGTACAACAAGAATACTTTGACTTCCATGAACATTTATCTCCATCTCGCCACGTTAAAATATGTAAGAACCTTGATGAGACTAGATTTAGCTCTTCTTATCATAACACAGTGCATCGTTTCTCTTGTATAAATATAAATAACTGAATTAAGCACTTCACCCGAAAAAATATATGCCTTTTGTTTGATACATGCTCTTTGTATGTACGTTCATTATGTAATGGAAATGTATGAGCACTTCTTACCTATATTACCTACTTCAATTAATTTAAAACGGATTTCAACTTGTGTATTTGAATAAATCACTAAGAGTTGCAACAACTTACAACTAAGGAGTGATGAAAAATGACCGATAATAGCCGTACTACACATACTGAAACGAGTCCACATCTAGACGGACAAATGGAAGGAAAGATCAATGATTCTGGTGGTAAACAGATTGGGCTATCAGTAGAAGCAAACCGCGAATGGAATACAGAGAAACAAAAGTTAGAGTTAAAACCAGATGAGGATATGAAAGAGTTTAAGGAAATAATGGAGCGGAATAATGGGGAATAACGATTAAATAGGAATTCTTTTTTATAGTATCTTCATCAAAACTGTAGCTCATTCTTCTTGAAAAACAAATCCCCGCAGCTAAGCTACGGGGATTCATCCTATTTATTGATTAGCAGAAGCGTTCACAGCTGTTTCTGTCATTGCAGAAAGAGATGTTTCTTCTTCGCTATTTACATTGATCATGTTCTCACTGTTAATCATGAAAGAGTTATGATCATTTATAAGGTTTACATTTGAATTCAGAGCTGCATTTAATGAAGCATTCACATCTCCATCATTTTCAGCCTTAGCCTCAGCTTGAATATCGAATTTAGATTCAAGGTCATTATTCATTTTAATAAGCAAAGCTTCTGTTAGTTGAGCATCTGTTACTAGTTCTTGATTCGTAAAAGTTTCTTCTTGGTTTTGAACATCAGAGTTTAATGTTGCCATTACAGAACCTTCAGCTGAAAGATTCGTATCTTCATCAGCCAAGTCTTCTGTTTGAACTTCAGCATTTACATCAGCTTCTGTTGAAGCATTTACTTCTTCTGTCTGTTCATTACCAAGGTCAATAATTGAATGAGATTCTTCAGCCGCTTTCATATCAGCTTTAACATCTGCTTTTTCTGTTGCATCTTCATCTGCCTCTGCAGCAACATCTACATTTAATGCCGTATTTGCATCAGCTTCCGTACTCTCTGATACGGATCCTTCAGTTGATACTTCGACATTGGCATCTGTTTCAGCTTTCCCTTCAATATCTGAATCAGTTTCTACCTCTGTTGATACATTGGTATCAACATCCGTTTCACTTTTCGCCTCAGCATTTGCTTCTGTTTCTTCGTCTACTTCTACGTTTGTGTCCACATCAGCAGATACATTTGTATCTACATTTGTTTCTTCCTTAGCATCAGTATCCGCTTCAACAGAACCATCTACTTCAGCTTTCGTGTCTTCTTCAGATGATACGTCAGCGTCAATAGAAGTTTTCCCTTCCACATCTGAGTTAGATTCTGTGTCAACATCAGCCTCCACGTCTGTCTCAACATCGCTTTCAGCCTCTGTTTCTGTATCAGCATTTGCTTTTGCATCCACATTTGCCTCTACATTTGCTGAAGCATCTTCTTCCGCTTCATCTTCAGATCCAAGCAAACCATCTACTGTGGCTGAAACATCTGATTCTACATTCGTTTTACTTTCACCATTCAAGTTTAATAAAGAGTCTCCCTCTTCAGCGTAACTAACCTGCGCTCCAAATGTTAATCCTACTGCAACTCCACCTGTAATGATCATACTTTTAAATACGTTTTTCATGATTGATCTCTCCTTCTTAATTTTAGTAATAAATGATTATTATACGTTTGGTAAGAAGGAAGAGATTTGCGGTGGTTCGGAAGGTGGCGCGTTCATCCATTGGGTGAAGAAGAACGACGCTTTTCCGTGCAGTACATTCATGACACTCTGGTTCAAGTCTGTTGGTTTTGATGCTATAGCAAAGACTTGTACTGAACCATTTACGTTTTGTTGAGACTCACTATTTTGCATAGATGGTGATGGGTTCGGTACCACAGCATCTTTGTTTGGAATCGGTGCTGGTGTAACAGGTTGCTGAGGTTCTTCTTTAGTCTCTTTCAAGGACTGATTACGTTCACTTGTAGTTCGATCTTGGGAACCCTTTTGATTCACTTCCTCCGTTCTTGGTTCCTTTGTAGGAATAAGTGTACCAGGAAGCTCTTTCTTAGGATTCTTATCAAGTACCGGCTCAGTTACTTTTTCTTGCAAAGTAGGATCTTGAACCTTTTCAGCGGCCTCGTTGATAATATTATTAACTGTATCATTAGGGGGAGTCATAACATCTTCAACTGAATCAGCCGTATTGTCTACTTGGTTCTTCACCGTCTCCGTTACTTGATCAACTACTTTTGTGGTTTCATCTACTGTGTCCGTTACATTTTTGGTAGTAGAGCCCACTGTATCTTCAACATGGTTTAGTGTTGAATCTGCAGTATCCTTTGTGTCCTTGATCGTTTTATCTACATCTTCAGTAACATCATCAGTCAGTGATGTTTCTTCTTGTTCTGATGAAGAATCCGTTTTCGTAGATTCTGAAGAAGTATCCTCTTGTTCAGAATCTTCTTCTGTTGTATTCGATGAAGATGTAGAAGACGACTCTTCTGATTCTTTTTCACCTGTCACGGTATCTGTTGTTTCCTCGACGGTATCTCCCACCTCAGAAAACAACCCACTTTGAGCAGATGCGAATTGAGGAACACTCAACAACCCAAGAAGCACAACCAAATATGAAATTGTCACACGCACGTCGTGTTTCACCCCCTTTCCGCTTATTCTACTCAAAGGATACGAAAGGCTTATAGTAAAATTGGGGGTTAAGTGAGAAAAAATTATTAATAGAGGAAAAATGACCCTTGTTATTTTTTAAAACAGGAGTTTTCTCCTCCTTTTTAATGAACATAACGAAAACTTGTCGATTGGCAAGCCTTTAAGGCGCAGAAAGAGGCTTAGTTGCGCTTATACTTCATACTTTTTAAATTTTCACTACGCCGAATTGCACCGTCGCTAAAATTTTATCCTTTCTTAACGTGAAAAAAGACGCCTAATGATCTTGGCGCCCTGGATGAGGAGAGGTTTTTTTTTATTTTTTGAATTCTTAAAAACACGACTCGTTTCTTATAAAAGGTACTTATCTAATACCACCTGAAACCTCTATTTTAAAAAACCGAGTTGAAATAAGGTGTTTATCCTTTCTGATTCACTTTGGTTCAGCAAGCGTTTCACCCGTTATGATCTCTACCAAAGTCTCGGCTTCTTTATCCGACATAATGGTATATTTATCAGGTCGTTTAAATAAGTAAATGCTTACGCGATCTATACTAAAAAGAATTTCATATTTTTCATCCTTTTTCGTTTCCTGCTCCTTCATATGATTAATTGTGAATTGATACTGAGGAACTTCACTCCATGATACTTTGTTATCTCGCCAATTTAATTGAATCTCGTCGAGAATGTTTACAACTTTTTTTACCTTTTCCGGATTCTCAATTTCTCTATAGGGATTATATTCCCCATTCTCATTAAGCTTCGTTACTTTTATGGTGGGAATCGTTTGGGCTCCACTGTTACATGCTGTCATCAGCCCAATTAAAATAAAATACACAATCACTCTTTTAAGAATACGATCACCTCATCTTACCTGAAATTAAAATCACATTCAGACTCTACTATCATCCGAATGTGATTTTTCGCTTTCTTAATGTTCTTGTTCTAACGTAGCTTTAATAATTTCCATAAGAGCTGGCGACACTGTGTCAGGATCAACCATGCCATCTTTCGCAGTTTTTACTTGGTCTAAATCATCTTCAATTTCATAGCGTCGAGAGCCGAGATCAACCTGGCCACTCTCCAGCACATATTTAAGAGCATAAATTCTTTCATGAAGCGTTTCGCGATCCATATTATTCCACACCTTTATTTGTAGCATTTACCTTCAATATACAATATTTTGCCTATTTTCACCACACCAGCCTATGAACCTATGTAGATTTTTCATTTATTTTTTCATAGCACAAATCATACATTGAAATCGCTTGTAACTTATCCAACATCAGATACGACAGATGGGATGAAAAAGGAATTTAATGCATTGAATTCAATTAATTTCTAAAATATTAGGAAAGGAGTTGTTAAAGATGAAAAAAATCTTAACGACATCACTAGCAGGATTACTTGCACTTGGAGGTTGCGCTCTCGGAAGTGATGACAGTTCCAACACTTCAGCAGCTCAAGACAATGATCAGAAAGAGAAAACACAACAAGAAGAGGAAAAACAAAATAACAATTCCACAGAATATAAAGATAATACTAAAGGTAAAGACAAGAAAGATTCAGATAAATATAATGACAGTAACGAATCAGATAATTCTGATGAGAACAATCAAAACTCAGAAAAAGACAGCAGCGATACAGAAGCTAAGTATCCAATGAATAAAGACCGTGCCAAAACAGAGCTAGAAGAATATGAGGAAGCATTTAAGAAGGTTATCAATTATACAAAAGACAATGGAGAATTAAAAGAATACAAGACCAAAGATAAGTTAAAAGATTACTTTATGCATTTCATGTCAGCAGAGCAAGCAGATGAATGGATTAACACGTACTTTGTCATGAAAGATGATGCACTTCATGTGAAAGCTATGGACGGTCCTAAGTTCCTTAACAGTGACCAACCAATTGAATTTAAACAGGGAAGCAACGGAAATTACAAAGTTGTTCAAGAAACAGATAACGAACTATACGGCCACATCAAAACAACGTACATGTTAACTATAAACGATGGTGGCTACTGGATTATTCAAGACGTTACTTCTGAAAGCTTAGAATAAGAATCGAATGAAAGAGCGACATTATAGCATGCGCTCTTTTCCATAAGGGTTCCAAATATTACTTCTTTGGACGATTACTTCGTTGAATCCGCCTATTCTTCGTACTATAATAAAGAAAATTATGTAAGGGAGAAGAATTATGACCAAACATAAGATCTATACAATGAGTTTCGCAAGTGTCTACCCCCATTATGTTAAGAAGGCAGAGAAAAAAGGACGTACAAAAACAGAAGTCGATGAAATCATCCGGTGGTTAACAGGGTATAGCCAGGAAGAGTTAGAAGCACAACCGGAAAAACAGACAACCTTTGAGGACTTCTTTGCGGAAGCTCCCCAACTAAATCCTTCGAGAGCTTTGATCAAAGGTGTGGTCTGCGGGGTCCGAGTAGAGGATATCGAAGAACCAACTATGCAGGAAATTCGCTATTTGGACAAACTGATTGATGAGTTAGCAAAAGGAAAAGCACTAGATAAGATTTTGCGAAAAAGTAATTAATAATGAAGAAACACTGATTCCATTTTAAAAAGGTCGGTGTTTTGTTTTTTGTTAAATCAACAAACTTTGCTACATCTTTATACAGTATCAACATTATAGGATGCGCAATTAAAAACACTATTAATGGACCAAAAAAACTAGTATATTCACTCGCTACCTCCATAGAAATAACAATTTTGTATGTAAAGTAAAGTCTATTTAATATTGAACAATTCACCTATTTTGTTTGCCATCTCTTCTGAAACTATTTTTACGTCGGTTACCTTAGTTTCTCCGTCTACTTCTCCTATAGAGATTAAGAAAGTGATTTCATTATCAAACGAAATCATTTCATATTTACTAAAAGTAGTGGTTGGATAATATTCCTTTTTCTTACTTAACACTTTGTGAAAACGACCAAAATCTTCTTTCGACAGCTTCTCAGCAGCTCTATCTGACAACATGTTTTCAAATTCTTCATAGCTTTTATTTTCTATAAGTTCTTCCATTTTTATTGAAGTATAAAAATCACTTGAATCATCTTTACTACATGCAAATACTGCTATTAGTAACATGAACAATGTGCTTATAAGAATTAAATATTTTACCTTCACCCACATCTCCCCCTTGAAAACAACTCCAAAATATTAATCCACTTTCATCTTTATAGCTCTAGTAGTAACAAAACACTTAATATATTCATCTAAAGGCCTTCTTCCACCAAAATCATCTTCATATAAGCCTGCAAGAACAAACCCAGCATCTATCTGACCTTGAATTTGGTCTTCTAATGTATGACCGAATTCAATTGTATGGTTAGCCTCGAAATAATTCTTAACTTCTTCTTCAGTCAAATGGTCTAATGAGGACGAAGGAATGGTGTTCTTGACGACTAATTTCCCTTTCATATCCTCTTCTTCATCGAAAATAAAAAGAATTGGATTGGTAAAGCCGGCAATGAGTGTCCCTCCGTCTTTTAACACTCTTGAAGCTTCCTGCCAAACAGACGACACATCTTCCACAAATAAGTTGGAAACAGGGTGAACGATCATATCAAACTCTGCATCTCTGAAAAAATGGAGATCTGTCATACTTCCTTGCACGGTTTTAATATGCAATCTATCTCGCTCTGCTACGGCTCGATCTTGCTCTATTTGTTTCGCGGACAAATCTACAACCGTTACATCAGCACCAGCTGCAGCTAATACTGGCGCTTGTTGTCCCCCACCAGACGCTAAACAAAGAATGCTCACACCCTCTAATGATTCGGGAAACCATTCTCTCGGCACAGCTTTATTAGGTGTCATCTTTATACTCCAGTCGCCTGCTCTACTTTTTTCAATGATCTTTTTACTTACTGGCAAGGTATATCCGACTCCATCTTCTACTTTCTTATCCCAAGCCTTGCTATTTTGATTTAATGTATCCACTATAATCTTCCCCCTTTTATGTCGCACTCCTTATGTAATTACAATTACCTCTTTTTTATTTAATCAATTACACCCCACTATTGGGAAGATAAGACCATAAAGAAAACCTAACAAATCAATTAACAAATCAATTAACAAATCAATTGGCCGAAAGTCTTCATAAAAAAACTCACCATACAAAAATACTGTAATAGCCCCAATTATTATATTTACAACAATCATATCTATAATTCTTGCACCTAACCTATTCAAAAAGCCTGCTGGACTATGTACCTCCCTATGAACCTCCAAAACTTTTCTGAAACATATCTTTTTAGTAATAAAAGTTCTGTTCATTTTAACACATTTATCCATTTATGAATGAAAATTTTCAAGATGATACTAAAAAAAGCAGCCCAATTAATTAAAATCGGACTGCTTTATTTCACCAAACTTTTTCATTTTAAATGTTACCCTAACTCCCATGCTTTCACTTCTAAATGTGTATCACCTTGAACATCAAATCGAATGTTCTCTTCTGTTACATCCGGAAACATGCGAGAGGTAAACACTTCTTCTCCCCCATTCACAAAAAGCTCCAGGGTGGATTGATCTAAGAATAAGCGAAGTTCTTTTAACGGACTTTCTAACGTACAAGTTCTCTCTTCAATAGATCCATCTACTAAGCTTTTGCGCTCTAAAGTCACGGACCTTTCAGCTCTGTTATACGTTATCTTGGCAAAATCATAAAGGTCAATGGACACTACAGATTTCTTTGATGATTCAATATCCACTACAATCTCAGAGGATTTTGGAAGCTCTTTTTCTACATAGCCTTGTTCCAATTCAAAAGAACATACTTCTTCTCCTCGAAGATTTTTCAACTCTTCAACAGGCTTTTGAAACACTTTGCCATCATGAAGCTTAAGCTCACGTGGTAATGTTAAATTGTGGATCCAACGGTACTCGATCGTAGGATGATGCTCTTCATTTTGGTCAGGGATTCCCATCCATCCGACAAGTATTCTGCGTCCATAATCATCCTCTGTAGTTTGAGGAGCATAAAACTCAAAGCCGCGATCTAACTCTACAAAAGAACCATGTCCAAAAGTAGCCTGCTCTGGATCAAAATCTCCAACGACATAGCCAGACTGATAAACATTGTTATAATACATACCATCAGATTCCATACCTTGTGGGCAAAAGACTAGAACATGCTGATTTCCTAAAGCAAATAGGTCCGGACATTCCCACATATATCCGAGCTCTCCATTGGAACTTGAAAGCTCACCTTTAAAGTTCCAGCTCTCTAAATCCTCAGATTCAAATAGAGCAACGCTTCCTTCTAGATCAAGCGTTTGAGCACCCACAACCATGAACCATTTACCATCCTCTTTCCACACTTTAGGATCACGAAAATGAGGAGTGAATCCTTCTGGTAAGCGAATCAATGGACCTTTTTTTGTGAAATCGATCCCATCTACAGACTCAGCCAAGCATTGGTAGGTTTCTCGATTACCGTGTTCATCTTTTACGTTCCCAGTATAGAAAACCTTTAGCTTGCCATCATCATCGACTGCACTTCCTGAATAACAGCCATTCTTATCGTACCAATCACTTGGTGCAAGAGCGACAGGCTCCAACTCCCAGTTCACTAAATCCGTAGAGGAATAGTGCCCCCAAAACTTAGCACCATGCGTCGTATCAAAGGGCATCCATTGAAAGAACATATGATACGTTCCATTCCACTGAATAAACCCATTTGGATCATTCAGTAATCCTACAGGTGGCATCATATGATACTTCTGGCGATAGGGATCTTTTTCGACAATAGATTGATAGTGTTGGACTTCTTTCTCAGCCATCTCTCTTAGTTGTTGATCTCGGTTCATAACAAAATCTCCTTACTGCCCATTTTCCAAAATGTTTTGTACGTGTTGTCGATCAGGTAGTGCAGTCATAGCCCCTTTTGATGACGCAGCTAAACCCCCAGAGACACTTGCGAACTTAGCCATATATACGGCATCCTCTACTGAAATGGATTGAATATCTCCAGAACGTTCGCTCAACTGATAAAGTACACCTGAAACAAAGGCATCCCCAGCTCCAGTCGTGTCTACAGCTTTAACTTTTAGAGCATCTACTTGTGCTGAGCCTTGTTCAGTATATACAAGACTTCCTTCTGCTCCCAACGTGACAAAGATCAATGGAATGTCATACTTTTCTTTAAGCTTCTCAATTCCTTTTTCAATAGAAGCCTCACCTGTTATGAATTCTAGTTCTTCTTCAGAAATTTTAAGAACATCAACTTGGTCTAACACAGATACCATCTGCTCTCGAGCTTGTTCTTCACTATCCCATAGACTAAGGCGTAGGTTTGGATCATACGAAACCAAAACTCCAGCTTTTCTTGCTTGTTCTACCGCATAGATTGTAGCGCTTCGAGCAGGTTCCTTAATCAATGAGATGGAACCAAAATGAAAAACATTATGCTCCTTAAATAGACCTTCATGAATATCCGATTCTGAAAGTTTCTGATCCGCAGAAGGATTGACATAAAATTCAAAACTGCGTTCCCCGTTTTCATCTAAAGTAACAAACACGATATTCGTATTCGCTTCTTCAGAAAAAGACATGTTTGCCGTTTCAACACCATAGTCCGTTAAGGTTTCTTTCAAAAATCGGCCAAGTACGTCCTGTCCAACTTTTGAAAGAAAAGTAGATTTTGCACCAAGTCGTGCTGCTCCAACAGCTACATTTGCTGGGGCTCCTCCCGGATTTTTTTGATATGTCATATTCGTTTGGTCAGTTGGAATAAAGTCGATTAACGCTTCTCCAAGTGTAATAATCCCTTTTGTCATGTGGTTCAACTCCTTACAGATGTAAATAGCAAGAAGACCTTTTCGAGAAAAGGCCTTCTCTTCTATTTTTTATTCTTTTTTATCTAACATGTTGTCATTGAAACCAAACATCCATGTTAGACCAAAGGCTACTGCAATGGCAACAATGTTGATGAAGAAATAACCTAACAGTTGTCCATTTAGATATAGTAATGCACCTGGTAATACAGTGATGGCCATTCCTGTTGCTTTAAGACCCATGATAGAAGCTAAGAAACCACTAACACCGCCACCAACAAGTCCCATAATGAATGGACGAACATAGCGTAAGTTAACACCGAAGATTGCCGGCTCTGTAATTCCTAAGAATGCAGATGTTGCAGAAGAAATGGATAGTGCACGTAACTTCTTCCCTTTTGTCTTCATACCTACAGCTAGTGCTGCACCACCTTGAGCTGCAATCGCTCCTGTGATGATTGGGTTAAATGGATTATATCCAAGATTGTTTAATAACTGAATCTCTAGGAAGTTAAAGATGTGGTGAACACCTGTAACAACAATGATTTGGTTCACAAAACCAATAATTAGTCCACTTAAACCAAATGGAAGTTCAAGTAAGAAGCGCATAGCTTCGAAAATACCTTGTTCAACGATGTGGAAGATTGGTCCAATCGCGAATAATGAAAGCGTAATCATAACAAGTAATACTAAAAATGGGGTAACAACAAGATCTAACGCTTCTGGTACTTTCTTTCGTATGACTTTTTCAAGCTTGGCCCCGACAATACCTGCGATAAAGGCTGGTAATACTGAACTTTGATAACCTAATACCGGAATAAATCCGAAGAATGTCATTGGTTCTGCATCTCCACCAGCTACTGCCCAAGCGTTTGGCAAGGATGGGGAGACGAGCATGAGTCCGAGGACGAGTCCTATGGTCGGATTTCCCCCAAATACTTTAAACGTTGACCACGCTACCAATGCTGGTAAGAATATAAATGCTGTGTCTGTTAAAACCTGTGTTAACGTAATGAAGTTTTCTGGTACGCTGTCAGGTGTTAATCCGAACAATGCTAATATTTCTTCTTGTAAAACCAGACCACGAAGTCCCATGAATAAACCAGTTGCAACAAGCGCTGGAATGATCGGTACGAATACATCACCAAATGTACGAATCGCACGTTGGAACCAGTTTCCTTGTTGTTTTGCATCTTCTTTTAATTCTGACTTTGATGTACCCGTAACCCCTAGATTCACAACTTCATTGTAGATGTTGTTTACCGTACCAGTTCCGAAAATGATCTGATACTGTCCGGAGTTGTAGAAAGCTCCCTTTACTTTTTCGGTTTCCTCTAAGCTTGATACATCGACGTTGTCCTTATCATGCACCATAACACGAAGACGTGTTGCACAATGGGCAACGGACTGAATGTTTTCATGACCTCCAAGCGCTTCAATTACGCTTTCTGCAATTTGTTTATTGCTTGCCATTTCTGTCTCCTCCTCACATGGTTCATATGTGTAATCGATTACACATCACTCAAAAAATTATTATTGCTAACCAGCCGCTTAATCCCAAATAAGGAATCGTTTACATATTTGTCAAAATAAAAATGAAAGCGGTTATATCTTTCTCTAAAAAAATAATGTGTGAACGATTACATATATGATTTTTTCTACGTCACACTATACACTATCTCTCAAAATGAGTCTATAGGAATTCTTAATTTTTTTGCTTGTATTTTTTCCCTGCAACTGCGCTATTAGAGCACGAGCGGCTTCTTCACCAGCTTCTTTGTTAAAATAGTCTACTGTAGTCAGAGAAGGGGATACATATTTTGACATGACAGATGCACCAATCCCTGTCACTGCAATATCTTCTGGAATTCGGTACCCTTGTTCCTTCAAATATTCCATAGCCCCAATCGCCATACGGTCCGTAACGGCAAAAACAGCATTGGGTTGCTCACTTGTATTTTGCAGGATGCGCTTCATACCTTCGTAGCCTGAATCAATTGAGAAATCCCCAATTTCAACCCACTGATCCTGAATAGGCAAGTTATGCTTCGCCATTGTTTGAAGATATGCCTGTTTACGTTCATATCCAACAGACGGGTCCTCTTCCCCTATGCCGATGAACGCAATTTTGTCATATCCTTTCTGTATCAACATGTTTGTTACATCAACAGATGCAGCGTAGTCATCATAGACAACAGACGTGACCCCAGGGAAGTCTTGTCCTAGTGAGACAAAGGGTAAGTCAACATCTTGAATGGTCTGTAAAAGCTCATCGTTAATATTCGTTGCAGATAAAATAATCCCATCAACCTGACGACTTTTCAGCAAGCGAATGTATTCGATCTCTTTATCCTTTTGCAGTTCTGTATCGGTTAGTAAAATTTGAAATCCTTGTTTCGATAGGACATCGTTAATTCCGTTAACTAATCGACTAGCTGTTTCTGTTGAAATGCGTGGCAAAATGATTCCGATAACACCTGAACGCTTGGTACGCAGAGATTTTGCCGACACACTTGGCATGTATCCGGTTTCTTCAACGATGTTCATAATTTTTTTTCGAACATCTTCACTTACATATCCACTATTATTTAACGCTCTCGATACGGTTGTTCGAGATACGTTGGCCATTTTTGCTATATCGTTAATGGTTGTCATTGTTCTTCTTCCCCCAAAATCTTCGTGAAACTATCCTAACATAGATTTATCGATTTATGTTTCATTATCTTGCGCCCATTTCTGAATCGGAAGCTCATGTTCATTTTTTAGCATTTGTATCAGCTTTTTCTGCGCCTCCTGATCTAGAGCAAGGATTTGCCCTGTGATGTAGAAAACAGGGTCTTCTTGCTTTTCATCCTTCATGTTTAAATGCTCTTCAATCCTCGTAACTCTTTCTTCAAGAGATCGCACAGGTTTCGCTGGTGCTTCATATTGAACTTGAACGTGTTCAACTTCCTCCAAACCTGACTGCACCTTAATATTAACTTCTTTTCCAGTCACTTCTTTGGCAGCTTTTCGGATAAGATCTTTATATCGTGCGTCAATCCAGTCCCTCGCGAATTCATCAGGCGCATGGACGACAATTGTTTCCCCTTGCACTTCGCCCGTGGTTTTGGATAACCATGTTTCAAAAGATGGTTTTGGAATGTCCTTTTGTAGTTTTTGTAATACTTTACTCCACATTTCATTCAAGGTAAATCCCTCCAGTTTTATTTTAGTTTTTAAATATTGCCAGTCATGAGCCAAGCTATGCACATCATACGTTATCAATAGTGGAGAATGTCTACCGAAGGAGGAATGAATATGATGTATGCTTATGATCAATATGGAAATCCGTATGTATACAGTCCTTACCCTGTTGCTTATGTACCTCAACCTTATAATCCGTATCAACGTGGCTATTATCCGAATTTTTATTACCGTCAACAATCGGTTCAAGGCCAAGCATCTTGGACTGAAGGCGGGGCTGAAACTGCATGTAACACACCTTGGTCTACTAACAATTACATGACCGCTGCTGTTGGTGAAAATACACCTTACCAGTGTGGTCAAAAATTAAAAGTGAAAAACCTTTCTTCCGATGATCAGAAAGAAATCACGGTGACCGTAGTGGATCAGGTACCCAACTATCCACCAAACAAAATCAACCTGCACCGCAAAGCCTTTCAAGCATTAGGAGCCAATCTTGATGCTGGAATAATTAACGTACAGATCACCCCCATTACACCTGAACAAGAAAGCAGTGAATGGGGAAAGTATTTAATGAATGTGACACAAACGGCTTACCCAAATTATCAAATTACAGATTATAAGTCGGTTTCAAAGACTGAAATTTCGAGTGATCAAACCAAAGAAGTTTATGAGTACACACTCCAATCTTCACAAGAAACCATAAAAGTTCAGGCAAGTGTGACGTATAATCCTCAAACTGGTCGTGTGGTATCGTTTGATTTGAAAGAAGTCTAATGCTTTTTGGGAACCGAGCTCGCGTTGATGAGCTCGGTTTTCTTATTATAAAAAAGGTCAGGTTGCAACTTCAGCAACCTGACCTTTTATTTATGAAGCATCTACTTTCAAGTTCTTAAACACATTCACCACAAAGACAATCACACTAATTGCTAGTACGTTACTCCCCACAATCACAAGAAGTAACAACGATTCATTCCCATAAATCAAGAATCCAAGTCCTACCATAAATAACGGTAGCGAAAGGTTATGGAGCCAAAAGTGGGTTTTACCTAATTTGTTATTCGCCAATTGTGGGAAGAAATGATATTAAAGTCCAAAAAGTGCCATTGAAACCCAGCCGACGAGGTTTATGTGAGCATGTACGCCCATTGATGCATGGTCATGAGCCATTTCCATAAAGATTCCTAACCCAATCCCAATAAAAAAGTATATCGAAGCTAATTCGATAAAACGGATCCCCATTAAACTCCTCCTTTCAATGAAATTAAACCTACTATATCTATACAAAAATACCGTAAAATAGACGTAAAAACTTAGTATACATATAAAAACCTCTCCTCCTCATCGCAAATGTGGATGAAGAAGAGAGGTTAATGGTTTAGTTCTGTATTTGTCATTCCTTAGCGCACCCCTTACCTATTCTAATAATGTTGCATTCTGACTATTATCGAGGGCGGCGCTCACTCATTAGATATTCCAATTCAATTTCATGAATATTCATTTCACTCACCTCCTTAGTTATTGTTTCCTACTTATTTCGGGCGACGTTCTTCTATTTGATGACCCAATTCAAATTCGTTTAACATTACTCATCTCTCCTTGTTTTCTTGTTAATCTAAGTATATCTCTGAGAGCATTTTTTCTTAACGGTACCAAGCACGAACTTTTCTCAGACTTCAGGATGATAAAGGTTTCAGACCAACAGAATAACAATCAAAAAACCTTTCTTCTTCACAATGGATTGAGAAGAAGAAAGGTTAATGATATTCTCTCTTTTTTGTATCTTCCATAACGCACCCCCTACGATTAATGGATTGGATCCTATTTCTTTCTATCGAGGACGACGCTCACTTATTAAATATTCTAGTTCATGTTCATTTACAACCATTAAACTCACCTCCTGTATAATTTGCAAAACACTTATCTTGGACGTCGGTTTTCTATTTGCTGACTCAGTTCAAATTCGTTAAACATTTTTTATCTCTCCTTGTTTTCTTGTTAATTTAAGTATATCCGTGATCGCTTTTCTTCTTAACGGTATCGAGCACGAACTTCCCTCATACTTCAGGAGGATAAGGGCTTCAGACCAAATTCATAGCCTTATTTATGTAACATCACTGATTAGCTTGTACTCAAAAAGAGCAGGTACCGGATTAAGTGCTAATCCGGGAAGTAATTCCACACCAACCATTCCTTTAACTCAATTGGATTATGAATTAGAGCCTGGGCGCTATCGTGTAGTAAAAGATTTTGATGGAGAAAATATTGAATTATTCCAAATAGCTGCAGAATTTAAACTCATGAAAAAATCACCTATAAACCTTGCCGTTAAGCCTTTTATAGAAGGAAACCAAAACTTTTTTCATCAGATGTTTGCATTCCTTGGTTCATCTGTTATAATAAAATTACATTATTTTTGTTCGGGTAATGATTATTGAAAGAGAAATGATTCAGTAGTGATTGTCATCTTGAATAATTGTGTAGAGCAAGAATAGTAATATATCGTGCTAAGATAGCACCTGGAGGAATTGAAATGAACAAAGGTACAGTAAAATGGTTTAACGCAGAAAAAGGCTTCGGTTTCATCGAAGTTGAGGGTGGAGACGATGTATTCGTTCACTTCTCTGCAATTCAAGAAGAAGGTTTCAAATCACTAGAAGAAGGTCAAACTGTTACATTCGACATCGAAGAAGGTAACCGTGGACCACAAGCTTCTAACGTAGTTAAGCAGTAGTCTTACTACCAATAAAGGACTTCTCATTATGAGAAGTCCTTTTTTTAATGCTCTATTATAGTTAAGAACGAATAAGTGGCAGCGTCATGCAACGAATACCTCCACCACCCTTTTCTAACTCTTCTACATCAATTTTGATCACTTGCTTCTTTTTTAAATTTAATTCTTTTGAAAAAATCTTCTGATTGGCCTGCGTGCTGACCAAAAGGGTTTCTGGATCTAAGTTAAGAAAATTTATATCAGCTACGGTGTTATTCACACTTGATGTGTACATCACTTCAATCTTATGACGTGCCAGAAAATCATGAATCATCATGTATTGCTTCCCTTCTCTTGTAACAATCTGCACAGGCAAATAACGCATATAGGACTTGGCGAGCAAAATGTCTCCCCCCACCATATTGCAATTCATATCTAAATGAAGGGTGTCTGCTCTTCTAGGTAAATCAATCATTCCAATCTCAGAAAAACCAGCATCGAATATAGCTTGTTTTCTGTGCTCTACACTTTCGATACTTGTTCGCATACCTACATTAATGAATACTGCATCTCGATTTAAAATCAGTACATCCCCAAATTCTATAGGATGCTTTTGGCTAGCCCCTTCATACAAAAACACATCTTCTTCAAACCAATTCTTCATCAACTGATGAGCTTGAACATATTCTGGTTTTCGCATTGAAGTTCCTGCTACCCCAGGTAATACCGTTTCTCCAAATACGCATGCTAGGTCTCGAACAAAATATCGATTTAATAACTTCTCATTTAAATCTCGAGACTCTTTTGGTAAATAGTCAGCATAATCAATGACTTTCACTCCTGCCTTTTCCATGGCACGGACCATTTTTTCATGGTTTTTGTACGCCTTTTTTCGATCCACTGGTTTTTCCCATTGTACATCTGTTGCGGTTTGTTGATTAGGAATATTCCAAACAGAAGGTGCTGTTACAACTACAGTTTTAAGCTCACCATGTTCACTCCAACAATTCGGTTTTATCGTCATGTGTCATTCTCCTTTAAAAAACTCTCCAACTTTACCTTTTCCATTGAGAGAAAAAACATGCTAAACCCTGCGCTTTTACACATAATCCCTTCTACTACTCCTCAAACTAAAAGCATTATATATCGGGAGAGAAGATTATGAAAAATGATCACAAAAAACTGGAGTGGTGGCAGCTATCCTTATTTGGTGTAGGCTGTATTATCGGAACAGGTTACTTTCTAGGGTCGAGCATCGCTATTGAAAAAAGCGGTCCATCATTCATCCTTGCTTTTATCCTAGCTGGGTTTGGCACCATAATTGTATTTAGCGCTCTCGCTAAACTAACAGCTGATCATCCCGAACAAGGATCTTTCAGGACCTATTCGAGGCAGGCTTTTGGCCCTTGGGCTGGTTTTTGTAGCGGGTGGGTCTATTGGTCCTCTGAGATGCTCATCATGGGAAGTCAATTGACAGCGCTCGGACTCTTCTCCAAGTTTTGGTTTCCGAACATTCCTCTTTGGATTATCGCAACCGTGTTTGCTGCTATCGGATTGGTGATTATTTTAATGGGAGTGCAACAAGTTGAACGGATGGAGAACCTCTTCGGGATTATGAAATTTGCTGCTATTGTCATGTTTATCATTCTGGCAGTTTTAGCATTATTGGGCCTGTTAGATCGTGGAGATCACTCTGTATCTGTTTCTTCAAGTTTGGACTTGTTTCCGAACGGGTTACGTGGCATTTGGGGAGCACTTATTTATGCTTTTTTTGCATTCGGCGGTATTGAAGTGATGGGACTAATGGCAAGTGATTTAAAAAATCCTAAAGAAGCACCTAAGTCTGGGACACTTATGTTACTTACCTTAACGATTCTTTATGTTCTTTCTTTCATCCTTGTTTTATTTCTTGTTCCTTGGACGGATATTTCAGCTGATGAGAGTCCATTCCTTACTGCTTTAAACAGTTATGATTTGAGCTGGGTATCGCACTTTTTTAATGCAATTCTAATTATTGCTGGATTCTCGACTCTAGTCGCCTCACTTTATGCAGTCACTTTCATGTTGGTGACCATGTCTGAAGAAGGCGATGCTCCCTCCTTCTTTTCGAAAAAAGGGAAGCTCAACATTCCGCTTCCTGCTTTTGGGCTCACGATACTTATGATGGGTGTCTCCATTTTATTAGCATTCCTCTTACCTGAAACCTTGTTTGAATATGTAACGACTGCTGCAGGACTTATGCTGTTGTATGCTTGGGTATTTATTTTGATTTCGTATCGGAAGTTGATGGAGTTATCTTTAGTGGAACACATAATGACTTGGATAGGTTGTGTGCTTATCTTTCTTGGAATATCAGGTACACTTTTAGACCAAATCAGTCGGCCTGGTTTTTTTGTTAGTTTGTTGTTTTTGAGTGTAATCGGAGGGGCAAGTTATGTAATGCATAAAAAGAAGGGAGGGATTTAATTCGTCTGCCCCTCTTTCTCCTCTAATTTATCAAATAATTCCACAAGGTAATAATTTCTTATTTCATAATTATTACAATCATGTTACATTAACCCTCAGTGTAAATAACATACAGGGGGAGTCAACATGAAAAAATTAATAAGTTTACTATCTGTAACAACACTATTATTCGTACTTACCGCCTGCGGACAGTCAGCAAAAGAAACATATGTCAAAGCATATGAAGGATTTATGGATGCAAAAACATACGAAACAAGTTCAACAATTGACGTGAACGTTCAGTCAGAAAAAATGAACAATGCTCCAAATGCTCAAATGTTTTTAGGCCTCATCAATAATGCTGAAATTAAAGCTGATGTGCGCGTTGATACTAAAAAAGAAATTACAGAAGCTGTACTACATATCAAAACGAGTCAGGGCCCTATGTCTTTCAACCTTGATGTTCCCATGCATATCAACATGAAGAAGCAGAAAGTGTACATCAAAACCGAAACGATTAAACAAGCCATGAGCATGGTACCTATGCTACCTGTTTCACCTGACTTTCAATTCGAAAAAGAATACGTGGCTTTAGATGCAAGAGCATCTACAAAAAATAGTGATCAGAAACAACTCCAAGAACAATACAATAAACAGATGATGGACATGATTAAATCACTATCTGAAGACCGATTTACGAAAAATGAAAATCAGATTGAACTGGACTTAAAAGGAAATCAAGTTAAAGATTTAATCATATCACTAGTTGAATCTTCAATAAAAGAGAACAACCAGTTACCTCAAGGTGCTAGCAAGGAAGAGATTGAGAAAAGCTTAGAAGATGTGTCATTCAACAAATTTTCCATGCAAACAACAATTGAAGATAACCAACTAAAGAAAGAAGACATTTCAATTGAAATGGAAGCTAGTGAAACTGGTCAACAAGGCACTATTATGCTCAATGTAACAAATCAATATAAAAGCATTAACGAAGAGATCGAATTTACTATGGACCCAACAGAAGAAAATACGATGACTCAAAAACAATTTGAAGAAAAACTTAATGAACTTATGATGAAGTCCATGATGCCTGCTGGGCAGTAAGAAAGGCGTATTAAAAAGAGCTAAATCCATATAGAGATTTAGCTCTTTTTTATTCCCAATCCTCTAATCTTCTCCTTCATTCTCATGAAAGGACACTTGCTTGGTGTTGTTTCATCCTCATGTAAAAAGTATTGCTTCCATTCGTGATTATCTTTTTGTCCGTACCATTTCAAATCCGGGTGTGGCGTCATACCATCATAATCCTCAAGTCTCTCTCGAATTACTTTTTTCATTTTACGCCCAAGTGTAGTGGAATCATTTAGTTCTTCAAAAACCCATCTTGGTTGGAAGGCGAGCATGAAGTAAGGAAATGAACGGCTTTTGCGTTGCTTATGTGCAGGAGTAGCACAAAATGAGAAGTAGGGCTCTCCGTCAAAACAAAATTCCCACTCATGATGGGATGGATCTTCAGGTATTCCCTCAGGCCAAGGTTTTTTATCTTGTTCATGGACCTGACTCAAAATGGACCAAAATAAGGTTTGATAGCAATCAACATCTGTATAGTCTTTTTCTAGTTCTCTTGAATCAAAAAATATGACCAGCGAGGCATACTTGCCTGTGTCTCGCGAAATGTCACCATAAGTTCTTAATAGATGAGCAAGATGTTTGATTGATGTATCGTTTCGAGGATCACCTACAAACCCAAAACGAAGGGAATTGGCTAAAAAACCTTGCTTTCCTGGGAGACAAGGATAGGGATTATCCCCATCTAGCATCATGGATGAAAAGTGATGAAACGCTGACCATTGCCAGTGTTCTAATTGATCAGGTGTTTCCTCTATGCAACTTTTAGTATATAAAGATGACACAAAACGTCCCTCCTTTAGGCTTCACGTTTATCCTATTAAGAGGGACTCATATGGGTGTCTGTCTAATTATAAGAATAATAACTGAAAAGCTTGTGCTCCAAAATACAATCCAAATCCAATGAGGATGACACCAGCTATGATGGAGATCCATTGTAAAACTTTATGATTAAACCATTTCCTTGCCCCTGTCGCAACACTTGCCATGGTTAGATCCCACAGCGTAATTCCTACAAAAATCCCCGAACTGTAGAGAAGAAGTTGGATATTGCTGTATGAATCTGCTGTTTTCGCTAAGACAGAACCATAAATCCCAAGCCAAAACAAAATATTGAGTGGGTTTGAAACCGCCATAAAAAACCCTGTTCTGAAGGATTTTCCCTTTGTTTCACTACGATCATAGGTGTCGCTGTTCTTCGTTGATTTAGAATTGATGATACTCTCCACACCTGTGTAGCATAATACGAAAAAACCGAACAACCAGAGGAACGTTTTGATTAGAGGCGTGTCCAAAAATTGCGCCACACCATAATAAATGAGGAGCATGAATAAGGCATCTGCAATCATACCTCCAATCCCTACTAACCATGCGTGCATAAAACCAAATCGTATACCTTTATCCAGTTGAGCTGCATTAATCGGACCAACTGGTGCTGATAGTGATAATCCTAACAATATGTAACTGAAGAAAATACCCATAGGGACCACCTTTATTTCTCTTTTGCACTAATGTATTCGGACGAGCTGGTATGTATTAATTATTCTTGTTTATGTACGTGACTTCCTATTTGGTTCAGGCGGTTTTCTTTTGAGTTCAGGCGATCCTTGATTGATTCAGGCGGTTCCACCTTGGATTCAGGCGGTGCCTCTTGCTTTCAGGCGATTCTCGGTCAGATTCAGGCGGTTCCCCTTGCATTCAGGCGATCCTCAATCAGATTCAGGCGGTTCCCCACCTGCTCCATCAAAAGAAAAGCTGGATATAAGCACATATCTTACATCCAGCCCTACATGATTTACATTAACGGTTTGTTCTGACCTTGTACAGGAGCATAGCTTTGAAGCATGTTATTCATGTCTTGTTGAGCTAATTGTGGAACTTGATAGTAACCGTGTTTATTTTGATAAAGGAAGATCTCGTATCCCATCTCAATTAAGTTCGGTACACTATCAGCAATTTCACGACGTAGTACTGGGTTAGTCATTTCTAAGGCCGTCATGGACATTAGAGAAGCCAAGGACTTAACCTGACCTAGCATATAAGCTGATAATCCTTGGTCAGATAATTCTTGAATGGATTGGTTAGGCTTTTTAGGTTTTCCTGGCTTCACACCATAAACGGTATCGTTATTTTGCTGCATTTTGTATTGCTGTGTTGGTACAGTTGGATCTTGTCCTGATTTAAAACTTTCTACAATCGTATTATATAGCTGCGTCATGAACGTGTATTGACGGTTCAAAATGCTTTTTAACTCTTGGTCTTGTATGTGTTGATCATACATCTGGTACTGGTCCAGCATACTTATAATAGATGCGATGACTTCATGAGCATCAAACATTTCATGTCCACCATGGTTCATGCTTTGTTGCTGCATGTTCGGTGGCATCTGCATTCCATTTTGACCCTGAGTATTCATCTGATTTTGATTTGGCATTAAGGTCCCTCCTATAAAATCACATTCATGATTAGGATGGCTCGTTACACAGGAACCATGCTAGGTAATTCTTTACTCTGTATAACATTCTAGGATATATCTACATATGATGTTAGTACCTAGGTGAAAGGAGGGTTTTTAATGAGTTGTTCTAATGGTAAGAGTGAGTGTGTTTGTGACAAAGTAAGAGATATTGTCAGAGCTCAAGATGCTGTTGATGATAACAACTGTGACTCAAGCTGTGATCAATCAATAAATGATTTGTTATCACCTACAGGTGGAAATGGCACTGCCACTACTGTTCCATTTACACTTTTATGTAAAGGTACTTGTGAGTACTTTATTGGTAAAGGCATATTTGAAGGACCAATCGGTGGTTCAGGAAACACGTTTTTTGGATGTGTAGAATCACCCGTTTTCCGTGCCAAAAGCTTCGAGGATGATGATGAGTGCTGCGTGAAGCTTGAACTGCTGTTACCGGTTACAGAAGGTGGAGGTAGACCAGGTCCAAAAGATGATTTATGCGGATTCTTCCCCGGACGTAGCATTCGTGACTTTCAAGCAACTGGTATTTGCTTCACAGTTGACTTGAATTGCTTCTGTGGTATTCAATGTTTACCAGCTATCACACCACTACCTGCATCTGAATTTTCACCAGATGAAGATGAAAAAAAATAAAAAAACCCAACATGCTAAAACATGTTGGGACTACATAAATTAAACGCCTCGACTATTCCCCCATACAAATGTATGAAGCTGTGGTAAAACGCGCACGTTATTCATACGGGCCTCTTCCATCGTTTTGTCGATAAGCCATTCATATTTATTAAGAAGATCTCGTGTTAAGTTATCGTCATCCGTGGTGCTTGTATCATCGTTACCAACTTGTAAAAAGAACGGTACATCAGGATAACGCTCATGAACACCAACAGCATATTCGAAGTCTTCATCATCAAATACGACGACCTTCAAACTCGTATGCTTTTCAACACGATCCTTTAATCTCAATTCATCTATAATCGCATCCAATTTCGTAAAGTCGGTTTTCATCTTAGAACTTGGAGGTTTAGGTGAGATCGTTAAATCATCAATGTCTACCATCCAGTCCTGCCATTTGGATCCTTGTGTTTCAAGTGCTACTTCGATGGAACGATCATGCAGCTGTTCAACAAGTGCACCCATTCCAGCAAGTAACGCAGGGTTTCCGCCAGAGATCGTAACATGATTGAATCGATCTCCACCGAGCTCAATTAATTCATTAAAAATGTCTTCTGCAGACAGCTTACGAATTTCATCTTTTGCTGATCCGTCCCAAGTAAAAGCGGAATCACACCAACTGCAGCGATAGTCACATCCTGCTGTGCGGACGAACATCGTTTTTCGTCCAACGACCATTCCTTCACCTTGAATCGTTGGTCCGAAAATTTCTAATACAGGTAGTTTACTCAACTTCCATCCACTCCCTTTTTACTTCAGCATAGCTTGTTGGAGTTTCAAAAAGGCGAACAAACTCAACACGGGCACCATCGTATTGATCCTCGCGATTTTTCAGCGATTCACTCATTTTTTCATAAATCCAAACTACCATATTTTCAGCCGAAGTATTCATTTTTGGAAGGGTCTCATTCAGGTAACGATGGTCCAGGTATATTTCGATTTCATTTTTCCAAATCTCTTTAATATCACCAAAATCAATGACAAGACCAATGTCGTTTACAAAGCCACTGATCCCAAAAACGACTTTATACGTGTGACCGTGAAGGTTTTTACATTTTCCTTCATAACAATGCAGGTGGTGAGCTGCATCAAAAGTGAACTCCTTGCTTACCATAACACGTTTATTATGATACTTGAGCTCAGAACGTTGAATATCCTGATCAATTTTTTCAAGGTCTTCTACAATACGAAATCCAAACATGCCTTCACTCATGATTTCGCCTCCTCTTCAACAGATGCTAGATACTCATCTAAGCCAGCACGGCGCAATTCACATGCTGGGCATTCGCCACAACCATCCGCAATGACACCGTTATAGCACGTTAGCGTCTTCTCACGAACAAATTCAAGAGCATCCAATTCATCAGCTAGTGCCCACGTTTCTTTTTTGTCTAACCACATTAGTGGCGTGTGGATCACAAAGTCTTGATCCATTGATAGGTTAAGCGTAACATTCAAGGATTTCACGAATGCATCGCGACAATCTGGATAGCCACTGAAATCTGTTTCACATACGCCAGTGATGATGTGTTTCGCTCCAACCTGGCTTGCTAAGACACCGGCAAAAGATAAGAATAATAGATTACGTCCAGGTACAAAGGTGGATGGTAATTCGCCATCTTCTCCGTCTTTCACTTCAATATCATCACGTGTTAACGCGTTTGGCGCTAGTTGGTTTAAAAGCGCCATATCTAAAATGTGATGTTTGACATGCACTTCTTCTGCAATATTTTTAGCACACTCAATCTCTAGAGCGTGACGCTGATTATAATTAAAGGTTACAACTTCTACTTCATCAAAATGCTTCATTGCCCAGAAAAGGCATGTGGTACTGTCCTGACCACCACTAAATACAACAACTGCTTTTTTATTCGTCATGTTGCTTTCTCCTTTGTTAAAAAGAAAAACAGCACACCTAAGACCAGGAATGCTGTTATCTTAGTTTTTTTTATAACGTTACCATCTTGTTCAAAGAAATGGATAACCTTATAAGAAAAACATCAAAACCCACCATTTTGGGTGAATTTTGTGTTTTTCTAAGAGGGTTTAGCTAGAACCTCTCTCGCCGTTTGCGAGCTATTTATATGTCCTTTATGAATTCTACTAGAGGTTAAGGATAATAGCAAATTGATATTTTTCCCACAGAATGAATCTTTCTCAAGAATGTGAATCAGGAAGGAGAGCTTGTCATATTCAACCGATCAACCTCATACATTCATTTAATACGGAAGTATGTTTGTAGGGGGTACATTTATGAAAAAATCGGTAATGGATTGGCCCTTCTTTCTATTAGCCGTGGGGCTTCTTTTGCTAATGAGTGGGCTGATCTTTCTCTACCCCACCCAAATCCATGATTATTTTGCTGTGATTCGTCAGCAGCTAAATGAAATTGTTGGGATTGTGTACATATGGATTGGGATGTGCTCTCTAGCTTTTTTATTGTGGGTGGCGTTTAGTCGATATGGACGTATTCAACTATCCAGAAACCGTGGGATTTTACCTCGATTTTCGAATTTTAGCTGGATTGCCATGATCTTTTGTGCGGGTGTCGGATCAGGCGTAATTTACTGGGGGACGATTGAGTGGGCCTATTATTACATGAATCCCCCGCTCGGTCTCATGCCGGAAACTACACCGGCTGTGGAATGGAGCGCTGCGTACGGACTCTTCCATTCAGGGCCCACAGCTTGGGCAATTTATTGCTTACCCGCCCTCCCTATTGCATATTTGTATCATGTAAAAGGAGTATCGGTTTTAAAAATCAGTGAAGCTTGCCGTCCTGTATTAAAGCATTATGCAGACGGGATCTTGGGTAAGTTTATCGACTTATGTTTTGTATTGGGATTATTAGGAGCAGCGGGGACGTCTCTTGGGATTTCCATACCGATGATGGCTGCTGGTGTTGAAAAAGTAACAGGCATTGAGCATAACTTCATGTTAGATCTCGCTCTACTTTTTATTTGTACAAGCGTGTTTGCGGTAAGTGTTTATTCGGGGTTAGATAAAGGGATAAAACGCTTGAGTGATTTGAATGTGTACCTCGTTGTTTTGCTGTTGTTCATTGTCATTATTTTCGGACCGACCATTTTCATACTTGAAGTGTCCACAAATAGTGTTGGTCTCATAATGAATAACTTTTTTAGATTGAACACTTGGATCGATCCGATTGCAAAATCTGGCTTCCCAGAAAAGTGGACGATCTTCTTCTGGGCTTGGTGGATTGTGTATGCCCCTTTCATTGGTCTATTCATTGCCAAGGTTTCCGAGGGACGAACTATAAAACAGATGATTTTTGGAACTCTCATCTTTGGTTCACTTGGGTGTTGGATTTTCTTTTTCGTATTAGGGAATTACGGGCTGTTTCTTCAAATGAATCAAGAACTATCCATACCTATCATGATTCAAGAAGGTCTTGCTTATGAAGCGATTATTACAATCATCGACACCCTTCCACTTGGATCGGTCATGGTGTCTCTCTTCACCATTCTCGCCATTATTTTTATGGCCACAACATTTGATACTTCGTCTTATATGCTAGCAGCTGTAACCCAAAAACGAGTGGATGAAGACCCAGTGCGATGGAACCGATTGTTTTGGGCATTCGCATTAGCGATCCCACCTACTGCTTTATTATTTATTGGTGGATTAAACACGCTACAAACGGTAACGGTTTTAGTTGCACTTCCTGGCTGCGTCATTATGGTGTTATTGACGATGTCATTTTTAAAACTGGTGGATGAATAATGAAGGAATAACTCTAATTTTCACGTCATTTCTTTGAAAGGAGATCATTTTGAAGACAAAACTATTTTCGATTTCTGTTGCAGGGCTTTTGTTACTTGGGGGTTTTGGGTTTAGTGAGGATATCAATGAGTTGAGTCTTAAAAAGAAAAGCATTAATTATAAAGTAAAATCTGCTAGCGTAGATCACGTTTCATTGACCAATGAGGATGCCGAAGATTTCGTGAGACAGCTTTTAAACATAACAGAAAACTCTAATTTACGAGTTGAATATGATCATATGAATGAACAGTATTACGTCATTCATGTATATGAATTGGTTAGAGAAGGAAATCGCTCGCACACAGCTACGTTGAATTGGTACTTGATAGATAAGGAAACTGGAGACTTTACGACGTTGATGGAGCTATTCAAATAAAGGATTTAAATAGGAGCTATTCATAAATAGCTCCTATTTTGTGTACCTTTTAATAGCCCCCATTACTGTTAATATCTTCATAACGTTCAAGCTCTGCATAAGCTTTGTCACGATACTTATTACGATCTACATTCTCTCCAGCGTTATCATTCTTCTTCCTTTTTATATCTACCAAAATGGCTATTCCAAAAATCACAATAAGTGGACTTAACATGTATAACCAAATCATTTCCATTCCTCCCTATTTTTAATAAAGCTCTTAAATTGATATAGGTGTGCATCAAAGAAAGGATGTTTAATTGGTATACGATAGGCTTTCGAAATCGTTTCACAAATGTAAATAAAAACCAAAAAACCAACTCCTTTTTAAAAGAGTTGGTTTTTTGGTGTGGTTTATTACTTTTTCTCACTCATACCTTTAAGAATTTCTTCAATCACATGACTAGAATTCTTCGCAGCTTCTTCCACAAAGTTTTCTTGTATGGATGCTGCTTCTTCCCCAGCATCATCAGAAGCAGAACGAATAACGACATACGGAATTTCATTTAGGTAAGCTACTTGTCCTACAGCTGCACCTTCCATTTCAACAACGTAAGCATTAAATGTGTCATAGATCCACTCGGTTTTCTTTTTGCTCGCAATGAATTGATCTCCCGTTGCAATGCGGCCTTTAAAAACATCTACATAATCAGGCAAATCTTCGGTACCTTTCATTGCTAAATCTACAAGTTTCTCATCGGCTTTGAAGAACCTTGGATCCATTCCTGGAATTTGTCCGGGTTTGAATCCTTTTGCAGTTTCATCCATATCATGGTGGACAGTTTCCGTTGAGATTACAATATCACCAAGTCCCAGATCAGGATGAATTCCTCCTGCTACTCCTGAGTTAATTAAGGCATCTACATCAAACTCACTAACTAGCGTCTGAGCTGCTACAGTTGCATTGACCTTTCCAATTCCAGACTGAACAAGGACGATATGTTGGCCATTCAGTTCACCTTCGTAGTATGTAAGCTTTCCTTTTTCCACTGTATCTTGGACATCCATGTGAGATCGTAATATATCAATTTCAACTTCCATAGGACCAATAATACCGACTGTTTTTTCTTCCTTCTTTGTTGCTGCAGAAGTATTGGATTGTTCCTGACTACAACCTGAGATAATAAGTAGGATTGTTAATAATCCAATGATGTTTTTAGTAAAAGTTTGAATGTTCATGCTAGCACTCCTTTTCTACTTGACGAATGTTTTTATTGTTTTATTTTAAAACGTTCGTTTTAAATTCTATTATTTATCAATTGTTTTGACAATACATATTTCAAATTCATTAAAAACGAATATTCATTCACCTTCTATTGACATATGTTTGTGTTTTGTCACATCGTAAAGACCCTTATCCGTTAACTTCAACTCTGGTATTACGGGTAGGGTTAAAAATGACAAAGTTAAAAAAGGATTAAACGACGCATCTTGTTTCATCACATACTGTAAGGAGTTATGAAGGTGATGTAACTGTTGATTGACTGTGCTGTAATCCTTTTTTGACATTAACCCACCTATACCAAAAGGGATAGATGCAAGGATCTCACTGTCTTTTGCAACAACTAATCCGCCATTTACTTCCTTCAAATGGATAATGGCTAATAGAATATCATGATCGTTCGTACCTGCTACGACTAGATTGTGAGAATCATGAGCGACCGTTGAGGCAATCGCACCTTCCTCAAGATATAATCCTTTCACAATACCTAGCCCTATATTTCCTGTTCTCTGATGTCTTTCGATAACTGCTAATTTTGCTTGATCTCGATCAAAAGATGGAAGGAAAAGGCCATTTTGCTCATCAACATCCATAACTAGTTTGTTCGTTAGAAGACAATTAGGGATAACTTCCATTACATGCGCTTTTTTCGAAGACGTGACCGGTATTTGTAAGTCTTCTAGGTTTATATCAAGCAAGTTCACTGAATTCGTAATGGAAGTTCGAGGTTCAATTGATGGTGAATCTTCCCCTACATATTCTCCTCCAAGCGATACACACATACCTCCTTTATACACTTCATTTATTCGAATCGATTCCAGATCATCAAGAAGTAAAAAATCCGCCTCATAACCTGGAGCTATTGCGCCCTTATGTTCTAAACCGTAACACTGAGCTGCATTCAGTGTAGCCATTTGAATCGCCTGAATCGGTTCAGCTCCGTGTTGGATACTTAAGCGAACATTGTGATCAATGCTTCCTTCACTAATCAGCTCGTCCAGCCCTTTATCATCCGTACAAAACAGAAAGCGATGAGCGTTACGAGGATTCACAACTGAAATGATGGAGGTTAAATCTTCTGAAGCTGACCCTTCTCGAATCAAAACATGCATCCCTCTTCTCACTCGATCCAGTGCTTCTTCTCCTGTATTACATTCATGGTCTGTACGAATTCCTGCTGCATTATAAACATTTAGTTCATTTGGTCCAAAACCTGCTGCGTGTCCGTCAATATTAAGTTTGAGCTTAGAAGCGTTTAAAAGCTTTTCCACCATATCCTCTGAAGCATTGGCTACTGAAGGGTAATCCATCACTTCAGCTAAACCAATCACATCTTTTTGCTCATAAAAAGGAGCTAATTGATTCGCCGCTAAATGGGCTCCATTATTCTCCATAGGTGTAGCTGGAACACTTGAAGGAGCCATAAAGTAAACATCTAATAAGCTGGTTTGGGCATCCTCAATCATAAATTGGATACCTTCCTCCCCAGATACATTAGCAATTTCATGAGGATCTGTGATTACGGATGTCACGCCATGAGGAATAACTACTTTGGAAAACTCACTAGGTGTGACCATTGAAGATTCAATATGCACATGCCCATCTATAAAACCAGGACAGACATATTTCCCCTGAGCATCAATCGTTCGTTCTCCATCGAACTCACCCAGCCCAGCGATCATACCATCTACTATAGCTACATCCACTTCTACAATATCTTGGTTAAATACATCTATAATCCGACCATTTTTTATCACGACATCTGCTGGTTGTTGCTTGTTTGCTACTTTAATTCGTTTACGTAGTTGTTCTTTTTGATTGGTCATGGTCATGGTGTTACCTCCTGTTCCTATTAAAAAAACTCTAGGCAAAGTACCTAGAGTTTGACAAAGAGGAGTCGATTGAATCGTTTTCTCAAGATGACATAGGTCACCTCTACGAAAACAGACTTACCCAATCCATCCCCTCGTAGTCAAACTATTTACGGTAGTTTGGTAGATACTTTTGGACCTTATTTCCAACGTTATACGAGTGGTTTCTTATTCGTTATTTTGTTTGTAAAAAGTATTGTTTCATATTTTATATAGGACACATGAAAGAGTCAATGCCTTTTTCCAAACACATATAAAATTTTTCTTATTCCTGAACTGAGACTTCTAATTAGGTATAGCTTAACGAAAGGAACAAATTACGATACACTTGAATCTAATAGAAAGGGGTCATTCGATGTACGATATTACTATTATCGGAGCTGGCGTTAGTAGCGTATTTCTAGCTTATAAGCTTCAAGAACAAAACAAAAACCTTAACATACATATCATCGATAAAGGAAAACAATTAGAGGATCGAGTGTGTCCATTAGATCATGGAGGAAATTGTAATTGTGAGGCTTGCCCCAAATACTATGGCTTTGCTGGACTAGGTAAATCAGAGGGAAAATTTAATTACACAAATGATTTTGGAGGACAACTCGGAGATAAAATTGGTGAGCAGGAAACACTTGAACTCATGGATGAAGTGGATCAAATACTCTGTTCTTACGGCGCGGATCAAATTGAAAAGTACAGCACCCAAAACCCTGGATTAGAGCGAGAAGCAAAGAAATATGGTTTGGATGTTCTCTCTACATCCGTAAGACATCTTGGAACAAAACTGGCTACGAATATTTTTCAAAAACTCTTTGATGACCTCAAGGAGTTCATCTCATTTACTTTTGAAGCTGATGTTCAATCTATTTCTAAGTCAGATAATGGTTTCTACATTCATACAAATCAAGGATCCTTTCACTCTTCAAAAATTGTATTGGCTACAGGTATGAGTGGTAGCGAATGGATGCAAAAACAATGTACATCACTAGGAATTCAACCGAGTCGAACAAGAGTAGATCTGGGATTAAGAATTGAGATGAACCGTAAACAATTGAACCCATTACTCAAACATACTTTTGAAACAAAACTTCGCTATCGAGGTGAAGATTATGAAGCAACTACCTACTGTATGAACCCAGGTGGCCGTATTATTCGAAAACACCAGGCTGGACTCGTTATGGCAGATGGACAAAATTACGGAGAAAAAACCGAACAAACGAAGAACTTGAATTACTCGCTTTTTATCCCTCGATATTTTGATACCTACGAAGAAGCGAGAACCTACTCGCGTTCTATTATTGAAGGAGTCAATCAAGATAAAGGTCGTATTGTCGTTCAACGTCTGGGGGATTTATATAACCAAGAAGCTACTACACAAAAGAGTATTGAAGATAATTCTATTAGACCCTCACTCGATGAAATAGAACCGGGGAATTTAATAGAAGAAATGCCCGAATTATATCTTCGAGCCTACCTCGATATGGCTGAAGCTATAGAAGGTTTAATTGGTGAGAAGCTTAGTGAAGACACCCTCCTTTATGCCATGGATGCCAAGTTTTATGAACCAAAAGTAGAAACCAACAAAACCTTTGAATCTAATATTCCCAACCTCTTCTTAGTCGGTGATTGCTCAGGAGATACACATTCCTTATCACAAGCAGCTGCCTCCGGACTATTTCTCGGGAAATATTTGTCGAATGTTGCTGATAAACAGTTCAAGCAAGCAGAAAAGCATCACCATTAATGGCTCAGAGATCAGCTCATCCTCTGGGCTTTTCTCTACTTGTTAAACAACTCACTCCCCAAGCATGAGCAAATACCGTTTTTCCTTCCCCTTATAGGAAACAATTAAAATATCTCTTCTTTCTTTTGGAACAAAAATTTTAGCTCCGTTAGGTAATTTTGTTGCCATACCTCCTGATATAACACCAATTTGCTCGCCTTTTGTTAAATCCCTTTCCTCAATCCAATTAACGCCTGTTTTGTACACTTTTCCTTGAAATTCAAATAGATCGGCATCAGGATTGCCTTTTAATACTTGTTCCTTACTTAATGTCCCACCCATACCTTCCCCTGGTGAGTGACTTTGTTTTATCGACAACTGCCCAGTTAAGGAAAAAAGGAACAGGATTATTAGAAAGGATGATATCCCTATGTATATAAGCACCTTCAAAATCAAGACCTCCTGAATTCACAATATAAATACTCATCTATTCATTCTCATTACGAATATCCTTTGGAACGCCATTTATCTCATCCCATATGCTTGGTAATTCATCTAGCTCCTTATTCATTGCTTGAATAATACGTTTAATTTCCCCATCAGATTTAATATCACCCCAACTCTTACCACCAGCCTCTTTCCTTATATCAATAAGATACCTATGCATGATATCAAAGCCGTGTCTCATAACCTTGATCCGTTCTATGTCATCTTTGGGGAACTCATCATAATGACCTTCCATCAATAAATAGTGGATAAATCTTTCTGCATCGCTCCATTTTCCTTGATAATTATAACTATCGAACTCACGAAAATTCATTACATTATTGCGTAAATAACTACGATTGACTACTCCTAAATCTTGATAAGCTGTTATCAACGCTTCTTTAGCATCCTCTTTTTGTTTTACTTCTAAAGCATGTATCCCTTGATATACCTCTCTAGACTGCACAAAGTCTGTATCAAGAAATTGCATGAATAATAATTTTTGCCTCTCATTCTGCTTAGCATTTTGTTGTTGAATATATATAAATTGAGAAACAATGATTACAATCAGAAAGATGACAATCCAATTTTTCTTGTTCACACTCTCCCGCCCCTTTTGCGTACTTTTAGCCAATATAATCTACGAACCATAAATTGTAAACATATTCATAAAAAAACAGCTATCAATTTACTGACAGCTGTTTTTCATAATGATGTTTTTATACATAATAAATAGAGTCATTCTCACGCTCTAACTTTTCACATGGATAACCATTCAATGTAACCTTTTCATAATGATCTAAATGTTTAGTAATGATCACCCTAGTTTCTTCAATCCCCACAACATTAATAACTCTATTTTCATCTATTTTTACTTTCCATTCATTACCCAGATGATCTGAAACACACTGACTTAACTCCTTACCAGGATATAAATGTAGTGTGGGTACCTCATAAGCGGTTGTGTCATTCCCAACCCATGATCCCCATTTTAACTCTTCACTAAGATTGCTAACGAGGATAGTTCCCTTTTTCACATAAACGGGAATGTCCATGAAGGAAGCTTTTACTTTTCTATAACAAGGACCAGTTATGCTTTCATTCGTAAACAGGTGTATCCATTCACCCTCTGGAAAATAAACTTCACGTTCTTCTGCACCCTCTTGAATGATAGGTGCAACCATTAAGTTTTCTCCGAAAAAGTACTGATCAAAAATGTCATAAACCTTTGTATCATCGGGATACTCCATAAACAAAGACTTCATTAGAGGGACTCCTGTTCTTGTTGCTTTTCGAGCCTGTTCATAAATATAAGGCAATAGATTCATTCTCAAATTTGCATAATATCGATAACCTGATATGGCTCTTTCATCTCCAGTACGATCTGCAATATTCCAAGGGGTTCGATCCTGGTTGAATTCCGCTTTACTTTCAGCATGATATTGCATAATTGGACAAAAAGCAGCCATTTGAGCTGAACGAATAAATAATTCAACTGTTGGAATGTCTCCATTAAAACCTGCTAAATCCCAACCCCACATGGATATGCCTGATATCCCCGAAGAAAGACCAGCTATTAAAGAATTTCGAAATGCATCAAAGGTTGACCGTTCATCTCCTGCCCAGTGCGCTGGAATAGTTTGTGCTCCTGTATAACCAGCACGACTAAATGTTAGAGCATCTCCGTTATGATAGTCAGTTGCAAAACGATAATAAGCCTCAATATAATCATTGGGATACTGATTTCGCATATCATGCCCGGTCGAACCATTATAAAACGTTGTATTTCGACCAAACACAAACTCTCCCCCATCGGTTTTAAAACCATCGACACCGATATCAAGTAAATACTTACGTTTATCAAACCACCATTTAGACCCATTCGGATTGGTAAAATCCATTAATAAACTCTCTTTAAACCACCCCTCAGGCATGCGATAAGGATTGCCGTCTTCATCTTTCACCGTGTATCCCTGCTCAATCATAAATGCTTCATCATTATCTTTTTGAGGATGATGTTGACGGTTTAAATACTTTTGTATCGGAATTTGCCATAGTATGGCCTTCAACCCATTGTCATGTAAATATTCCATTAAACCTTTAGGATCCGGCCAGCGTCCCCATTTCGGAAAATGATAATCATCATAGCGATGTACTTCGTTCCCTGGCTTAACCTCGTATTCTGCATCATTAAAAATATAGTAAGTTGCTTCATCACTCCATTGCTCCATAACCAAAACCGTTGAAGGAATTTGTAAGTCATTGGTTTGTTTCACTTGCTCACGTACAATCGAATCTCGATCCCAATTATTACTCGACATCCATGGACCGAAAGCCCATACAGGTGGTAAAACAGCTTCACCTGTCTCTTCCGTAAACGAAGCCACAACTTGCTTAGGATTTCCTATAAACAGATTAAACTTTTGGTTTAATGTTGATGATGCTATATCACATCGAATATGAAGACGATCACTAAAATGATGAGCAAAATCAAACACAGAATAATGTTCGGTTTTCAAATGTAGTCCATAGCCTTCAGAACTTATATAGAATGGGACAGGGATATATGTTCTACTCCCTTGATCTCGATATTGATTGTAAACATAGCAATCTATTTCATCACCACGGTACTCTAGCTTATGGTACCTTTCCCCCAATCCGAAAAAACGCTCTTCTAGAGGAGAATGGAAATTCCAGCATACTTGATGAACAAAACCATCCTCGTTTTGTAGCCACTCAACTAGAGGGAACGTTTCTTCAGGATAACTTTGCAAGAAGACTTGATCACCTTTATACAACTGAATCCTTTTTCCTTGTTCTTGTACAGTGACCGAATAATTTTGAAGAGTAAAATGTAGATCTTCACTTTCAATTTTCAGCAGATTAATTTCTGGAGCATCAATTGTTATGCCAAACTGACTGCCTTGTTTTTCAAAGTACATATAAATAGACTTTCCGGAGTAAGTAGTATCCCCTTGTAACCATAGAATGTTTTTATCTTCATAATAGGAATGAATTCTAGTTAATCCATACTTTTTCAGAGGCTTGAAATGATAGATATCACTTTTCACTTTCTTACCCTTAACCGTAGCTTCAAACCAATACATCACTGGATCAAGCGTTTCAAAGTCACCTAGGGGAGCCTCCCATACTTCATCACCTTGTAATTCTTTTAATGTACTTGGAATCACACGTATATCTTCTCCCTGTTGTACTTTTAGGTGGACATCAATTTCTTCTCCTTTCTCAACACCATGTACCTGATTAAAAACATATACGTTATCTCCAACTTCAGGGTTCCTTGGTTTACGTTCAAACACTTGTTGGTCATAGGGGTTGTCATTTCCATATGGTTGATGGTGTATGGTAATTTCATCTTGTTTTAGCTGTTCCTCCATGTACACGAGTACAATGCTTTTCAAAGTATTATAGTACTCCGGTTTTTCTGGGGTTTTCTCGGCAATATCAAAATACATCTTTGCTTTATTCGTTGTACCTTTTTCATAAAAGTACCAAGAAAGCATAAGAGCACTTTCTGATGAGGGTTGCGTATCCCCTCTATATCGATAAACACCCTCTTTTGTAACAAGACGATCTTCCATCTCTTTAACCGCTTCAACCATTACAAGGTCTTCAGGAGAAAACAGCCCGAATGGCATCACAGTATATAATAAATCCGTTGAGACTTCCTTTATTTCTCTCGATCGGACTAACATACCTCCATCAAGATGATACTGAAAAATGGAATCTCTTAAGCTCGTAATCGTTGGCTGGACAGATGTGTATCCAATGTTTTTCAATCCTAATAAGGCTGCATAAACCATTCCTAATGTAGAGGTATGAATCTGATCGTTCAGTTGATCCCAAACATTCGATTGAGGAGTATCCCATTTATTTTGAAGAAAAGATATCCCCTCTTGAATCGATTGTTCATATTCTTCAAGTAAGAAAGTGTCTTCAAAACGTTCAACTTGTTCAGCTATTGCCCATAACCACAAAGCCCAGTCTATTATGTCATTAGATGAAGTGGGAACGGAGGATTGTAGTTTTTGTTGAGCTAATTCTTGTTTCTCTTCAAGTTGATCATAGTGAATATCAAAAGGAGTATGAATTTCTTTCACCTTCATTTATTAAGCACTCCCTTCCTGATTAGGATATGAAAGAACTTTCTCATGTTTTATTCCGTACGCTTGATAAATAGCAAACGCTAAGAATCCTGCACAAGTAGCAAAGTGTTCTCCAGTTCGCGGCTCTCCTGTATATTCATCAATGCTTTCACAAGCAATCCCACCATCCATAGGACTTCTTAATACAAGATCTCGCGCTTCTTTCTCGCGGCCTGACAAAAAGCTATTCGCGATCGATAATACCCATGGATGATTTGCATGTGCACAACCTAACTCTTCAAAAGGCTTTCCTTTAAAAGCATATTCATATCGATCTGAGCGAATCAGTTGAACGGTATTTTGATAGATTGGCTCTTTCAATGAACAAAACTCATAATAAGGAAGAAGCTGCAAACTCCCTGGAGGTTCGTCATAGACATTATAATTCCCCTTCAAATCAAATGACCAAGCAAAACATTTACCTGTTTCTTCTTCAATCACTGCATGATTGTAGATAGCTTCTTTAATTTTTTGAGCATGTTTGTGTAATTCTACAGTTGAATAAGGGAGTGATACATGCTCGCACAGTTGAGCCACAATGTTATACACTTTCCAAACCAAGACATTATTATAAGTTAAATATTGATATACAATTGGGTCATCAGTAGGTTGTAAGAATGTATCATATAAATAGATATCCGGATGCTTATGTTCTTCCAGGCGCTCAAGGATTAAATCCAAGCTGTCTTTTACATAGGAACGTGATACATATGACCAATCTCCTGTTTTTTCAAGGTACATATGCAAAGCGATAACGGGTGCACATAGTTCATCCAGTTCAAAACCTGGCTCAAGCACAACCCCATCAATATAACGACTATGAATGCCTATGTTTTTTTGCTGTGTTGTAAAGACATAATCAAGCATCGATCGTGCACGTTTTGCATCTGTAACTAAAATGGATGGGAAACTCCATAAAAGACTATCTCGATCCCAGTAGGCTGCACTTACATAATACCTTGGGCTACGGGACGTAACGAGAACATCTTCTTCTGAGTCTATTGTCTTCCCTGTAGCATAGAAATAGTTGAAGAATAGATTGATATTCATAACCTCATCAAGGTCTTGATCACCTGTAGTTCTAGAACGTTCTTGTAACCATTTCTTTAAGTGACCTTTTAATTGGACTGACCCTTTGCGAAACATTTCCTTTGCTGAGGTAGCTGCTCCAACCTCCTCAAGCCCAATCCCCCAATAAAAACAAAGGGATGTTGTTTCTCCAGGTGCAAGGGCATAAGTTTTGCCTAGTGTGTAATTCACTTCATTTTTGGTTTCCTTATAATCTACACGATCTAACGATGTACAGGTCATTGGTGCAAAAGACAAGATAGGAGCTTCATTCATTAATTCGAACACAATGGAATGATTCCAACCACTTTCCATAACTATTTTCTTTGCTCGCATAGATTTACTTTCATTAATGGTATGTAGTGTTTCATTCCATGTTCCATCCATACCAAGTTCAACATTATGATGTTGATCGCTCTTATTCGTTAAGGATAAGTAATAATAAAAACCTCTTTCACCTAGAGGAGCTACGATCTCACCAGTGAACTCAAAATTACTAGACTGACCTTGAAAACGAGGAATCCAGTAATCCTCTCGGCTCCACTCTAAGTCCCACTCTAATTTGGAACCTTGATGAATCACATAAGGTTGCATGAAAGGCGAATTTTGTGAACCACAAAATTCAATCAGACCTCTGTAGTGCATACTCATTACATTGATATTTTCAATACTTCCATCTATAGACAATGTAGGAATCGAAACCTGTTCATTTCCTGTAGGAATGTACATATCTCTTCAGCTCCTTCGTAAAGAAAATCGAAAAGGGAAAATCCCTTTTCGATTGACCGATTACTTATCGATTAAATCCTGTACTTTTGGTTGCAGATCATTTAATGCTTCTTCTGGCGTTTTATCTCCTAGCTTCACTAAATCAAGCTCTTTAGAAAAAGCATCTGTAAGCTTATTCCACTCTTCAATTACTGGTGGAACAACAAGGGAATCGAGTGCATCAAATACTACCTGACGTGATTCAGGAGGTGTTTGTTCCAGGTAATCCTGAACGAGCTCTTCATTACTAACGGCCGGAAGTTCCCAAGCGTTATCTACACGAATTTGAGCAGCTTCTTCACTAGCACTCATAAACTTCACCCATTTCCAAGCGGCTTCAGCATGCTCTGTATCTTTTGATACCGCTAACCCATTTGCAAAGAAATGGTGAGCTTTCTGCGTTTTACCTGGTTCAAGTGCAATATCCCATTCGAAGTCTGTATCTTTAAAACCATCAAACATCCAGATTCCTGTTCGAAGCATTGCAATTTTTCCTGCCTTAAAGAGGTCTCCATTGGATTGTCCTGACATTTCTTTTTCAGATGGAGTTACATCATATTTATTTACCTTATCTACCATCCACTGGAGTGCTTCGATATTTGCTTCACTATTAACCGTTGCTTTAGTCATATCTTCATTGAAAACAGAACCGCCATTTTGAGCAATCGTCTTGTAGAACTCCCAGAATTGAATAGGAGCATAGGTACCGTAAATTCCTTCATCTTTATTCGTTAATTTTTGTGCTGCTGCTAATTCATCTTCCCAAGTCCAATCAGCAGTTGGATAATCTACTCCCGCTTCATCAAAAAGGTCCTTGTTATAGAAGAGAACGACATTCGAAAAGCTTTCGACCATTCCATACTGTTTCCCATCATATTGGAAAGCTTTAAAGGCTTCCTGATTCAGTTGATCTGAACTAAAGTCACTGTCCTCTTGAATAAGCTTATCTAGATCCATTAAGGCACCTTTGGACGCATAGTTTACAAAATTCTCATAGTTCAATTCGAACGTATCAGGTGCATCTCCACCTGCCAAACGTGTCTGGAGCTTTGTAAAGTAATCCTCAAAGGCAGCCATTTCATAATTAATCTTGATATCTGGATTTTGCTTTTCAAATTCTTCAATCATCTTTTTCAGATCTTTCTCATGTGCTTCCCCTGGAGAGAACGTAAAGTAATCTAGTTCTACCTTTCCATCTTCCCCTTGAGATGTCTCAGATGAACATCCTGCTGCCACCATCATAACCATCACCAACAAGGCAACCATACCCATCCACTTTTTCACTAATAATTCCTCCCCTAATAAATTGATAAAATTCCTTATGAAAAACCAACATTAGATTGGTTAACCACCATATTGAATGCGTTTTCATAGGTGTGAAAATAAAGAAGACGAATGTTACTCTTTTAGTCCACCCATTGTTAAACCTTGAATGAAGTACTTCTGAGCAAACATGTAAACAGCTAAAACGGGTAGTACACTTATGACTACACCGGCCATCATTAAATTCCAATCAGTGGCCCATCTTCCTTGTAAATTGGCTAGACCCAGTGGGAGTGTCATCATTTCGGTATCACTTACGATAATGAGTGGCCAAAGGAAGTTGTTCCATGATTGCATAAATGAGAAGACCATAAGGGTTGCGAGAGCAGGTTTCGCAAGAGGTAAAATGACCTGCCAATACACCCTAAAATGACTAGCTCCATCAATAAAAGCTGCTTCTTCTAACTCTCTCGGAATATTTAAGAAAAACTGACGTAACAGAAATGTCCCAAATGCATTAAACATTCCAGGCAAAATAAGTCCTTGATACGTATCTGTCCAACCTAAGTATTTCATCAGAATAAACTGAGGGGTCATCGTAACTTGTGTAGGCACCATTAATGTTGCTAGGTATAACAGAAATAGTGCATCTCTCCCCTTAAATTGCAAACGAGCAAATGCGTAAGCTGCCATAGAACATAAGATTAACTGACCTACTGTTGATAACCCTGCAACTAACGTACTATTCCAAAGAAAACGTAAGATCGGAAAAGCTTCCGTAACTCTTTGATAATTACTCCAGTTCACTTCTTCCGGAATAATTTGTGGCGGTAATACCATGGTTCCACCTGATGTTTTCAAAGAGGTGGATAGCATCCAGACAAAAGGAATGATCATCACGAGAGCTCCAAGAATGAGAACCGTATAAAACAACCCTTTTTTCAGCATTTGTGTTGGAGTTAATGTCGGTTTGTTTTTTGGTATGTGAGTAGTTTGCTGATGTCTTCTGCTAATTTCCATAGTCCACCCACCTTTTCTGCAATTTCATCTGAACCAATGTTACGCCAAATATGATAAAGAATAGCACCCAAGAAATCGCTGATGCATACCCCATTTCATAATAATCAAAAGCATGCTTATAAATTTGTTGAACAAGAACTGTTGTTGATCCTGCTGGTCCTCCTTCAGTCATAATCATCACTTGATCAAATACTTGAAAGGAATTAATCAATGAAATTATTAAGACAAAAAATGTAGTAGAGTTTAATAAGGGTAACGTAATGTTTCGAAACTTTTGCCAAGGTGAAGCTCCATCGATATCAGCAGCTTCATAATATGTTGGAGAAATCCCTTGTAAACCTGCTAAGTAAATGACCATAACAAACCCTAAGTCCTTCCAAACACTTGTTAAAATAATCGCTGGCATAGCCCATGTTGGATCATGTAGCCACGCTGGCCCAGAAACACCAATAATGGATAACCCATAATTGATAAGGCCGTATGTAGGGTTGAATAACCACTTCCATATAAGGGACACCGCAACCCATGAAGTGATAACAGGGACGAAGTACGCTGCACGGAAAAAAACACGTCCACGAATCTTTTTATTCAACACAAGAGCAATACCTAAAGCTCCACTCATGACTAAAGGAAGATACCCTGCTATAAAGTAAAACGTATGAAATAATGCTGATCGAAACTCTTCATCTCCCCAAAGTGCCTTGTAGTGTTCAATTCCGATCCAAGAAGGGTTTGAAATCAAATCCCATTCTGTAAAACTAAGCCCAAACGATGCCAGAATCGGAACACCAATGAAAAAGATAAATCCGATGAAGTTAGGGAGAAGAAATATACATATGACGAAAAACTTTTTAAACCCCTTATCTCCTACCATGATGTCACCCTCTCTTTATCAAGTATTCAGCTAGCATAAATCTTTTCAACCATTTAACAACGATACAGTAGTTTCATAGATTGGAGGTTGAAAAAGCTGATCGATTGCCAATAATGCTGCGCCTTTTACCCAAGCATCATTGCCTAGTGAGGAGACAACAATGTCCGTGTCACAATTGGCAAAATTAAAGAAGTTCCTCTTTGCTCTCTCCATAGCATTTGGTAAGAAAAAGTCCTTTGCGACCATGCCTTCTCCGATTAAGACAATCGTTCCAGGGTTGAAACTATTTATCGCATTAAGGAGACCTACCCCTAAATATTCCCCTTGCTTTTCAAACAGCTTTTTAGCTAATTGATCTCCTTTTTGAGCACCTTCTAACACGCGATCAAATTGAATGGTATCCAAGTTCAGTGATGTGTTTGGATAATGGTCAATAAGGTTTGATGCCTCCTCTTCAAATCCTTTATTCGAAGCATACATTTCTAGACACCCGTGCTGTCCACAATGACAAGGTCGCCCATCCATATGGATAACTGTGTGTCCAAACTCTCCAGCACCACCAAATTCACCTGAATAGAGCTTACGATTGATTACTAAACTGGCACCTATTCCATCTCCAATAGATAAACAAATAAAGTTTTCATGAGATACGCCATACCCTTTTTCAATCTCCGCATACGTGTAAGCGTTAACATCATTGTCTATAAAAACTGGGGTTTCTAAAGCTTGTTGAATAGGTTCAGAGAGGTTTACATCTTCCCAATTTAGTAAGGATGATCGAACAACTGTACCTTTTTGATTATCAATCAAACCTGAAACAGCTATACCTACGCCTTCAAGGTTCTCTTCTGTAAGTTGATGTTGTGTTAAAAGTATCTGGGTGTTGGAAATAATTAGATGAATGATGTGAGGGACATCTTCTTTATTTTGAAATGAGATTTCAAGTGTATCTAGGATGGTAGAATCCAAATCAGTGAGAGCAAGTACGAGATGGTCTTTCATGATTTTCACGCCAATAGCATGACCGCTTTGATGATTAAACTCTAGAAGAATTGCTCGCCTTCCTCCAGTGGAACTAGCGGAACCTGTTTCAAATACAAGGTTGTTTTGAGTTAATTCATCAATAATTTTCGTAATCGTAGATAAGCCAAGGCCTGTTTTATTGGAGATATCTGTTCGGCTTATAGGCCCGAATTTCCGAATCGTATTGATAACGAGCGATCGGTTCATATCCTTAATCAGAGCCCTGTTTCCTTTTCTTAATTGACTCATTTTTAGTACCCCTTGTTTGTAAGTTATCCTCATTCTAACTTTCTTTCTTCAGTGAAGCAAGTTAATTTTAGAAATTATTTGAAAATTATCTAACTTACTTTCCTCCTACTCATGAAATTCGTATATTTTTGATTACGCAAAAATAAGATATTAGTAGGGAAACTACAATTATAGCCTTACTTTTATTCAATAGTTTAAAGCAAGCCTGTATCCTTCTGGACTCAGCTGGCTTTTCCCATAAAGGAGCGTGATGAGTTGACTGCTTCGTTACAAGGAATCCGTGTCCTTGACTTAACAAGAGTTTTGGCTGGTCCCTACTGTTCTATGATCCTTGGAGACCTTGGTGCTGATGTTATTAAGGTGGAAGCACCAGGCGGAAGTGATGATACTAGAAAATGGGGACCTCCTTTTCAAGAGGGAGTTAGTGCTTACTATATTTGTGCGAATCGGAATAAAAAGAGCCTCACTGTTGATTTGAAATCTGAAAAAGGACAGGACATAATCAAGAAATTAGTCGCTGAGAGCGATGTGGTTATTCATAACTTCAAATCGGGTACGATGGAACGCTTTGGTCTGGATTATGATTCCTTAAATAAGCTTAATCCTCGTATCATTTTCTGTTCCATTACTGGCTTTGGTGAAACAGGTCCTTACAAGCATCTACCAGGCTATGATTTTATCATTCAAGCTATGAGCGGGTTGATGAGTATTACTGGAAACGAGGAATCAGGTCCCCAGAAAGTCGGTGTTGCCATAACGGATATTTTAACGGGACTGTATGCATGTATCGGGATCCAAGGAGCTCTGCTGGAGAGAACTCAATCAGGGATAGGTCAAAAAATTGATCTCTCCCTCTATGATTCAGCCGTCTCCTCCCTCATCAATATCGGCAGCAATTATCTAATGTCAGGGAAAGTCCCTGATCGTCTAGGGAACCATCACGCTAACATTGTTCCCTATCAAACCTTTTCGACAAAAGATGGGGAGATGGTCATTGCTGTCGGAAACGATCGGCAGTTTCAGAGTCTTTGTCATGTAATCGGTATGCCTGAACTTGCAAGCAATGATCGTTTTCGTACAAACCCTAATCGCGTAGAAAATCGGGAGGAATTAGTAGCTGTCCTCCAAAAAGCATTTCGAATGTATTCGACGGACCACTGGAAAGAAGAGTGTCATTCAGCCGGTATTCCTTTTGGACCGATCCAGACTATAGATGAACTTGGAAAAGACCCACAACTTCAAGCAAGAAACATGTTCACTCCCTTTAAACATCCTAAGGCAGGTTCCATAAATATGATCGGTAGTCCTCTTAAGCTTTCTAGAACACCAGTCAACGTAAAGTACCACCCACCTGAACCTGGAGAACATACAGATGAGATTCTACAAGGAATTGGCTATACAGAAAAAGAAGTACATGAGTTAAGGAAAAATAAAACGATTTAAGGAGTGTTTGCATGGACTTCGAATTTACCGATGAACAAAATATGCTGAGAAAAACCGTGCGAGATTTTGTGGATAAAGAAATTATGCCGAACATTGCTGAGTGGGATGAGAAAGGTCACTTTGACACGAGTATCCTCGATAAACTGGCGAACTTGGGCTTAATGGGTGTCTGCATTCCAACTCAATATGGCGGAAGTGGGATGGATTACAACTCATTAGCAATCGTGTGTGAGGAGCTAGAGCGAGGGGATACAGCTTTTCGAACCGCTGTTTCCGTACATACGGGTTTAAATTCCATGACCCTTTTGCAATGGGGATCAGAAGAACAGAAGCAAAAGTATTTAATTCCACAGGCGAAAGGTGAGAAAGTTGGAGCATTTGGACTTACTGAACCTGGCGCTGGTTCTGATGTTGCCGCTCTTCAAACCACGGCTAACCGAGATGGGGATTTTTATGTATTAAATGGACAAAAGACGTGGATTTCCTTATGTGATACAGCTGATCATTTTTTAGTGTTTGCTTATACCGATAAGGACAAAAAACATCACGGGATCTCTGCTTTCATTGTGGAGCGTACGTATCCTGGCTTCTCCTCTAAAGCTACTAAAGGAAAATTAGGCATACGTGCTGGTAACACAGGTGAATTATTTTTTGACGATGTAAAGGTTCCGAAAGAAAATTTACTTGGTGAAGAAGGCGAGGGGTTTAAAATTGCAATGTCTGCTCTCGATAACGGCCGCTTCACAGTAGCTGCTGGAGCTTGCGGACAGATAATGGCATGCTTAGAAGCTAGCGTGGACTACTGCCACGAACGCAAAACATTCGGAAAAGAGATTGGCAAACATCAGCTTGTTCAACAAATGATTGCGAAAATGGAAGCTGGACTTCAAATGAGCCGTCTTCTTGTGTACCGAGCAGGTGAATTAAAAAATGATGGAAAACGAAATACACGCGAGACTTCCCTAGCCAAGTGGCAAGCTTGTGATTATGCTAACCAGGCTGCAGATGATGCTGTGCAAATCCATGGTGCGTATGGATACTCAAACGAATATCCAGTTGAACGTTATCTACGCAACTCCAAAGCACCCGTAATATACGAAGGTACGCGAGAAATTCATACGGTGATGCAGGCTGAGTATGTGTTGGGGTATCGGAAGGATAAGCAGTTGAATCGGATGTTGCCCGAGTGGCCGTTTGAATGAGTTTTTAAATGAACAACCAAGCTCAATCTATTTTTTGTCTGGGCTTGGTTGTTTTTTTATTTGGTATATATTGTTTTATTTCTTCACTAATCGAAGGCAGTTCTTCACTTATTTACATAACTTCCTCACTAATCTGGAGGGGTTCTTCACTTATTGCCCTAGCTTCCTCACTAATATGGAGCCGTCCTTCACTTCTTCACCAATCTTCATCACTATTCCAGGGCCGTTCTTCACTTTTCACCCAAACTTCCTCACTATTCCAAGGGTGTTCTTCACTTTTCACCCAAACTTCCTCACTATTCCAAGGGTGTTCTTCACATACTTCTACCTCATCACTTGCATATTAGCTTCCCCTCTTGCCCTTCCTTCGTTTCATACCTAAAGAGTAATGAACAATGAGCATAATTAAACTATTGATATAAAGTACAGACATTAAGTAAGCGGAGGTAAATCCTATACTTTGATTATGAACGATAGATGAATAGACCATTCCAAATATATGAAAAAACACGGGTACACCAACCATGATGAGACTAAAGATGAGGGTTGATTTTTTCTTTTTAATTCTTTTACTAAACAGATACCAACTGCCAATGATAATGGATATAGCTATGATATAAAGAACCATCTGGGAATCTCCTTTCCACTTAACCCAATCTATTTCACTGCCCAATACGAGCGTATTTCATTTACCACCACTCTTCTTGGTCTTCTGCGATTCTTTTTAATTCATAAGCTCTTACTTTAAGCAGTTTTTTCATATAATTTTCTAAGAATAATTTATCTGCTACCATCCCCAAAAAACCAAATGGGGATTTATATGCAAAGCGGTCTTTCATAATTGTTCCTGAACCACTTCTTACAAATTCATGGATATGCGTAAATGAGTGAAAAGCACCTTTCACCATGACATCAGTAAATTGATAAGGCTTGTTCATTTCTGTGATTTTGGCTGTAAGTTGTTGTTTAATCCCAAAATGAATAGCTTCCCACGTCACCCAGTCCCCCTCTTCCATCAGACCACTTGTCACACCATCTATAGCTTTCTCCTGTGTATTCTTGGTTGTTTCAGTATGCGTATCTACATGTCTAGCAAGATCAAAGCACGTTTCGATAGAAGCATGAATATACATTTCAAGTTCGATAACAGGCATTTTTTTACTCCTTCTTCTCTTTATTTTAAAGAATTTATGAAAATAATGCTTACATCTAAAAATGTATTGCACGGAATCCTTTTCTTATGTAAATTAGGAAGGTATGTTTTATAGGAGGTATCATCATGAATCAACAACAAAATACACAACGCATTCAAATTTCAACAGCTGACCCTTCCTCATTAGGTCTGTTTGGTCTAGCAATGGTAACGCTTGTCGCTTCTTCCGCAAAACTCGGTTGGACAGACGGTGTTTCTTTTGTCATTCCTTGGGCACTTTTCCTAGGTGGACTAGCTCAGCTTTTTGCAAGCATTCAAGATGCAAAACACAATAACACATTCGGAACTACTGCTTTTGGAGCTTTTGGCCTATTTTGGTTTGGTGTCGGAACTTCATGGTTAATCCAATTTGGTGTTTTTGGTAAAGAAGCTGCAGCTGCAGTCGATCCTAAACAGCTCGGCATAGCATTTGTTGGATACTTAATTTTCAGCTTATTTATGACAATCGGTGCGATGGAGACACATAAAGTATTGTTCATTATTTTCGTTCTCATAGATTTTCTATTTATAGGACTCTCTTTATCCACTTTAGGTTTCGCACCAGAAGCTATGCATAAAGTTGCTGCAATATCCGAATTTCTCATTGCCATCTTTAGTTTCTATGGCTCAGCAGCAAGCGTGTTAAATACACACTTCGGTAAAGTGACGCTTCCAGTAGGTAAGCCATTTGGGATTTTTAAATAGATTCGGTAGGGCTTAGAGTTTTTGGGTGGAGCTTTAGCACTTATGTGTGGAGCTCTTCAGCTTTAGTGCGGCTCTCTCTCGCTTTCGTGCGGAGCCCTTCCACTTTCGTGCGGAGCTATCCCACTTTCGTGCGGAGCTCCCCCGTTTTCGTGTGGAGCCCTGACGCTTCTGCGCGGAACTCTATAACCCCAAGCAGATAAAGCCATCTTATTAGGTTCCCACTTACTTAAGATCGCTTTTTTTATATCATTGTTACTCTTCCCAAGAGCCTTCCATTCCGATTAGTACCGGAAACATCATGGCTTTCTCTCCTTCGAATTTTCTCTTTAAACTTTTCTACCCTCTCTTTCTCTATCCCTGCAAAGAAAACAAAAAAGAGCATTCTCTTATTAAGGAAATGCTCTCTTTATCTTCAATGCTACTCTTCCCCAGCCATAGCCTCTGCTTTTGTTCTGTGAACTGTACCCTTAGGATGCTCAGGTGGAGCATAGATAGAATACAGCTTCAATGGCTTATCTCCTGTATTGGTTAGGTTATGCCATTTACCAGCAGGAACCATGATCGCATAGTTGTCCTTTACTTTCTTTTCGTAGGTGAGGTTGTTTTTTCGATCTCCCATTTGAACGAGGCCTTGCCCTTGCTCGATACGGAGGAATTGATCCACATCCGGATGAATTTCTAATCCAACGTCTTCTCCGGGTTGAATGCTCATCAAAGTCACTTGATAATGTTCACCCGTCCAGATCGCCTTTCGAAAATTTTTATTTTTAACCGTTGCTTTTTCAATATTAACAACATACGGTTCTCCACCATAATCTTTTCTTGCTTCTCGATTCAGGTTTCCGAGTCTTGTTGCGTTATCACTCTCCCCATTCAGAGCCCAGTGAAAAACTTGTTGAACAAATGGGTGTTGAGTAAGTAAAAGGCTATTTTGATACTCTTCATACCCCGCTACTTCTGCTTCATAAGCTCTTTGTAGCCCTTCTTGGTAACTGTGGAAAGGTACTTGCTCGATTTGATACGTTGGCTGTGTTCCTGTTAGGTTTACATATAAATCAGTAAATTGGTTTAAGTGAGCTCTTTTGTTTTCGAATGACTGAAGAATGTGGTGTTGATGGTTTTGATCTGGTGCCATATCCGCTAATCGATGATAAAGATCCATGGATGATGCTTCTCTACTAATGCTAGAGCGAATTGCTTCACAGATTTGCTCATCTACTCCTTGATGATTTCGTGGCATACCATTTGGCTGTTGAACGTAATATTGATACGTTCCGGGTCCAAAGTACATGTACTCATCTCCTTATTAAATATACACACCACCATCATATGCCCACCCTATGAGAACGTAACTAACTAACCAATTAATCCCATAAAAAAAACATGCCCAGATTTCAGATCTGAGCATGCCTTCCTCTTGTTCTATCGAATTTGTCCATTTCCACTCATCATATATTTTACAGTCGTTAAGGCTGGGAGTCCCATAGGTCCTCTTGCATGAAGTTTTTGTGTGGAAATACCGATTTCTGCACCGAAGCCTAGTGCTCCTCCATCCGTAAATCGAGTGGATGCATTATGATAAAGAGCTGCAGCATCTACTAGTTTCATAAATGTATCTGCATTTTTCTCGCTCTCCGTTACAATCGCTTCAGAGTGTTTCGTGCCGTACGTTTCAATATGTTCAATTGCCTCCAGTACATCTGAAACGGTTTTTACGGCGATATCTTTACTCAGATATTCACTGCCCCAATCTTGCTCACCAGCTGGTTCCGTACCTGGGATTGCTTCCTGAGCAAAATCATCACCATGTGTGGAGATCTCATGCTTTTGCAATGTTTCATACAACTCATCTTTATGGGCATCTAACCATGCTTTATGAATAATCACGGTTTCAGCTGCGTTACACACAGCCGGACGATCGGTTTTAGCATTGACCAAAATATTGAGAGCCTTTTCTACATCAGCATGTTCATCGATGTAAATATGACAATTCCCTACCCCTGTTTCTAATACAGGAACAGTCGCATTATCGACTACAGCTTTAATGAGAGAGCCGCCTCCACGAGGGATAAGAACATCTACATGCTCTTTCATTGTGAACAATTCTTGTGTGGCTTTTCGGTCTGTACTATCAATAAACTGAATTGCATCAGTTGGAATTTTCGTTTCTTCTAACCCTTGCTTCATCACATCCACAATGGCTTTGTTGGATGTGATGGCTGAAGAGCCACCTTTTAAGATGATTGCATTACCGGATTTTAAAGCTAGGCCTGTCGCATCGACTGTTACATTTGGGCGTGCTTCATAAATCATGCCGATCACACCTAATGGTACGGCTACCTGCTTGACATCTAACCCATTGTCTAGCTCCCATTGCGAATGAACCTGACCAGTTGGATCCTCAAGTTCAGCTACATCGCGTAACCCTTGAGCAAATTCAAAAACACGTTCCTTAGAAAGAGCCAGACGATCCATAAAGGCATCTTCATAGCCTTTTTCGCGACCTTTTGCTAAATCCTCTTCATTTGCTTTCAAGATGGTTTCGTAGTTCGTTTCTAATGTTTTGGCTAGCGTAATAAGAGCTTCATTTTTCTCTTCTGTTGATAATACAGATAGTTTTTTCGATGCTTTCTTCGCTTCTATGGCTTGCTTTTCAACGTTTACGTTTGTTGTTAGCATCCAATCCTCCTTTAAAATTTAAACTCCAATTGGAATAGAGATTTCAAGATGACATACAAGGTCATCACTTTCAACAGCAGCTTGTTGGTATTGTTCAAGATCTTTACTTTCCGATTCTTTAATTTGCTTAAACGTTTCTGAAGAATAATTGACTACGCCAAGGCCGACCTCTTCCCCTTCAAGATCAAGGATGCGGACCACAGCGCCTTCATCAAAATCGCCTTTAACGCTATGGACGTTTTCCGGTTGAAGGCTTTCTTTAGCTTCAATCACTGTCTCCACAGTAGAGGCATCAACAATCACATCACCCTCAGGACCTGAGTTAAACGCAATCCATTGTTGTTTCTGATCCAGGTTATTCGACTCGACATTTGAAGAAAAGTACGTCCCCACCGCTTCGTTATGAGCTGCTTTATAGACGATGTCAGGGTTGCTTGCTTTTCCTAAGAAAGATGAAATTCCAGACGCCATGGCGATTTTAAAGGCATCAATTTTGGATCGCATGCCCCCTGTACCTACAGCGCTTCCTGGATCTCCTGCTACAGCTTCAATTTCAGGTGTAATTTCTTGCACCTGTGTAATCAGCTTTGCATCAGGGTTTTCTGATGGATTGTCATTATACAGTCCTTCAATGTCGGATAAAATAATGAGCTGATCAGCATCCACTAACCCTGCGACTTTGGCAGAAAGTGTGTCGTTATCACCGAACTTTAAAAAGTCCATCGTGATGGTATCATTCTCGTTCACGATTGGGATGATTCCACGCTCTAGAAGAACATTGATCGTATTTCGAGCGTTATTATATCGATTCTCATCAGAAAAATCACTGCGGGTGATGAGGATTTGAGAGGCTACATAGCCATGGGATAAAAAGAGGTCTGAATAAGATTCAATTAGAAGTCCCTGACCAATAGATGCCGCTGCCTGCTTTTCTGGTAATGAACTTGGTCGAGATAAACAGCCAAGTCGACGATATCCTGCAGCAACAGCTCCAGATGATACAAGCAACACTTCATGCCCTTCATCTTTTAATCGAACCACTTCATCTACTAGTTTTTCAAGCTTTCGACGACTAATTTCACCTTGTAAGCTCGTTAAAGAACTACTTCCAATTTTAATAACAATGCGTTTCTTATCGGTATCAGGTACCACTCGCTCACTCCTAGTTTCACGTTTATATCGTTGTACGTTTCATTTGTATAGTTGATTATCTTGTTTTATGAATGGACAAGTGGCTTCATTTGCTCACTAATCTCTTTGGATCTCTTTGCAGCGCCTTTTACAGCTTCGGATAGAGCTTCGCCTCCACCATGAGCATTTAAGGCATCAAGACCTGCTGCAGTTGTTCCATTCGGAGATGTTACTTTCTTTCTGAGTTCTGTTGGGGTGTCATCTTGTTCGAGCATCATTTTTCCAGCACCAAGAATGGTTTGAGCTGCAATGCTACGAGCTGTTTCACGGTCTAACCCGCCTTCAACACCTGCTTCCTCAATATGTTCCATAAGATTATAAAAATACGCTGGACCGCTTCCTGCGATTCCTGTAAAAATATCCATGTTTGATTCATCAATTACATAAGCTTCCCCGATGCATTCCATCAAGGATTTCACAGTGTCTACTCGTTGTTCTGGTGTATAAGTTCCTGGAGATATAGCGGTAGACGATTCACTAATCATACTTGATGTATTCGGCATGACTCGAATCACCTGTTGTTGCGGTAGATATTCCTCAATGTAGGATGTGGAGATTCCTGCTAGGACAGAAACCAATAACTGTTCGGGTTTCACTTTACTTTGAAGATGATCAAGTACATAATCAATATCCTTTGGTTTCATAGCCAAAATGAATAGGTCAATGGATTCATAATCTAATTGATCACGACTGATAGCTTTAATTCCATATTTCACTTTTAATTCTTGTAAACGGTTGTGATTGCTTTTGTTACTGACGATAATTTTCTTTGGTGATAGTTTACCAGATTGAACAATACCTGAGATCATCGCCTCAGCCATCGATCCGGCTCCTAGAAAAGCAATTGTTTGATTCACGATGTATGCACGCTCCTGTTCGTTTGTAACGTTCGGATTATTTTGCAACGTTGTTAATCATAACAAACCGTTGTTTTTAAGCAAGGGCTTTCAAGGAAGTCATGCGGAAATATACGAAAAATCGAAGGAAAGCGGTTACATGAAGAGTTATATGATCCTCATACCATCTCATAAAAAATAAAGCTCTCTCATCTTTATATTTGCAACCGTTTCATTCCTATTTTTTTACCGTTTTATATTAACACTGTAATTCGTTAAAATAAAAAATCGATCACTCATTATGGAGTAACCGACTTTTTTCTACTCTTCACAAGCGAGACTTTAGTCGTATGTCCTTTAATGTTACTTAGGTGAATAGGATGATCTTTATAATCTTTGTCTCTTTTCATCTCTACTAGAATGTAATCTTCATAGCTTTAAATCGAAATGATAAAAATTAAAAAGGAAACTGCCGCTTTTGACAGTTTCCTTAACTACAATTTATTCCGTCGAACTTGACTCCAAGATCTTCACTCCACGTTTCCCCATCTCTTCAATATAAAGTGCACCAGGAACAATATTTTCTGGAGGATGAACACCTCTTTTTGTAATCGCACCGCTTCCGATCATTTGTGCAACGACTGAAATAGTGTTGGCTGTTGCCCTTGCCATTGCTGTTACACTGTTGACACGATCTTTATAAGTAACCATCTCGTACGTATATGATGTTTGTGCTCCGTTCTTCTTCCCAGCAACCATTACACGTAAGAGTACTGCATCATCTTTATCTTTTAACTCCACAATCGGGTCAATCGTCTTTAACAACACTTCGCGAGGTTTTACTTTTCTACCATCGAGCTCAATTTCGTAATCATTTCGGGTAAGGTTCAAATCTACTAATAGTCGCATTTTATCCGCATGGCCTGGGTAACGAATCGTTTTATACTCTAACGTATCTAAGTAAGGATAGGATTTAGGTAATGTCGAAGTTCCGCCTGAAGTGTGAAACGACTCTAGAGGACCGAACTTTTCAAAATACAAGCGCTCTATCTCGGATAAAGATGGTACTTGTTGTTCTTTGCCATTTCGAATAATGGTAGATGGGTCTGTATAGTGATCAAGTAAGCCTTCCATAGAAAAGACGTGATTGTACTCAAGTGGTGGATCTGGTTTTACAGGAATTCCTCCAACATAAAGCTTAATAGAATGAGGCTGATCAAGCTTGCTGACACCATAACCAGATAGGATGTTGATCATTCCAGGGGCTACACCTAAATCTGGTATCACGGTCACCCCAGCTGCTTTCGCTTGATCATGCATGTTCAAAACATTATCAGTCACATGACCAATATGACCGCCTAAATCGACGGAGCTGATCCCAACCTTTATGGCTGTTTCCGCTACAATCTCATTAAACGAATAGAACAAGGCATTAATGACAACGTCGAACCTACTCAAAAATTGAGCAAGATCATTGGCATCGCCTGCATCCACTTTATAAGCTTGAATTTTAGAAGATCCAAGCTGCTGACAAACATTCTCTGCCCTCGAAAGTTCAATATCAGCTAAGCCTACCTCTTTCACTCCTGAGCTTTGCACTAAATCACGTGCAGCCTCTTTTCCCATCAGTCCTGAACCTAGTACCGCTACTTTCATGCGAATTCCCCCTTACCCTGATAGACTCCCCTTACTCAACGTCAATTTGAGCGCGTTGTAACTTTCCGCTGTAGTCTACATAGACCGCCTTCCATTCCGTAAACACATCAAGTGCCGCTACACCAGAATCACGATGGCCGTTCCCTGTTCCTTTTGTTCCGCCAAAAGGAAGATGGATTTCAGCACCGATTGTCCCAGCATTAACATAGACAATTCCTGTATCTAAATCACGTTGCGCAGCAAAAACTTTGTTCACATCCCTTGTAAAAATGGAACTCGATAGACCATATTCCACCCCATTATTCACCTCAATTGCTTCCTCAAAAGACTTCACTGGAATAAGTGACACTACAGGCCCGAAAATCTCTTCCTGAGCTATACGCATGTCAGATGTGGCATCTGTGAATAAGGTTGGCGCAAAGTAATAACCATTTGCATGTTTTCCTTCATTCAAAACGTAGCCACCCGCAAGCAGTTTTGCTCCTTCTTTCTTTCCGATTTCCATATATTCTTCTATCTTTTCAAGTCCAGCTTTATTAATAATGGGACCTACTTTAACCGATTCATCCAAACCGTTTCCAATCGTAAGCTTCGCCATCTCATTTAGAAGTTGCTCTTCTAATCTCTCTTTTATATCCTCATGAACGATAACACGACTGCACGCCGTACAACGCTGCCCACTCGTTCCAAAAGCACTCCACAGAATACCTTCAACAGCTAAGGATAGATCTGCATCATCCATAACCGTAATGGCGTTTTTTCCACCCATCTCGAGCGAGACCTTCTTTAACTTTTGCCCACACTTCCCAGCAATATTTCGGCCAACATCATTGGATCCCGTAAAGGAAATCACGCGGATATCATCATGTTCTACCATGGCATCTCCAACTGTTGAACCTGATCCTAATACAAGGTTTAGAACCCCTTTTGGCAGTCCTGCTTCTTCAAATATTTTTGTCAGTTCATAGGCCATTAAAGGCGTTTCTGTTGCTGGCTTCCAAATCACCGTATTGCCCGCCACAATAGCTGGAAAGGACTTCCATGTCGCAATAGCGATAGGGAAATTCCATGGGGTAATAATCCCCACCACACCAACTGGAGAACGAACACTCATGGCGAATTTATCTTTTAGTTCTGAAGGTGTCGTCTGTCCAAACAAGCGACGCCCTTCTCCAGCCATGTAAAATGCCATATCAATTCCTTCTTGTACCTCCCCACGCGCTTCCTCGATTACTTTCCCATTTTCCATCGTTAAAATTTGAGCAAGATCCTCTTTTCTCTCCTTCATCAATAAGCCTACACGGTATAAGACTTCTGCTCGTTGAGGGGCAGGTACAAGAGCCCAAGATTTTTGAGCTTTTTTGGCTACCTGAACAGCTTGATCCACATCCCCTGCACTTGATAACGGAACCTGGACAAGAGACTCTAACGTAGCAGGGTTTGTGACAGATGCGTATTGATCACTTGCAGAATTCACCCACTCCCCATTAATGTAATTCTTCAACTTTTCCACTTTAATGAGTGTTTTTGGCATTTAAGTAACCTCCTTAATTGGTTATCTATGTTTGTCTCGCATTTGTTGAATCGTTGATGAAACAGAAATTTGTTCAGGATCTGTTTCAATTTCGATAACTGAAGCCACTCCACAATTCATGGCTTCTGTTAATGCCTCTTCAAATTCCTCAATTGATCTCACATAAAAACCTCGAACTCCCATTCCTTTTGCTATCTCTGAAAATTGAACATTTCCTAAATCGGTACCAATGGTTTTGGTTGGGTAATGAATTTCCTGATGCATGCGAATCGTTCCGTACATTCGGTTGTTAAAAACCAAACTAATGATTGGGATATTGCATCGTACAGCTGTCTCCAGTTCTTGCATCGTCATCATAAATCCACCATCCCCAGATAGGGACACAACGGTTCGTTCTGGTCGAGCCAGCTTAACTCCCAGAGCTGCTGGCATTCCATATCCCATCGCACCAGAAGTTGGTCCGACATACGAGTTCTTTTTCCTGAATTGATAAAAAGAATGGAGCCATCCAGCAAAATTCCCTGCATCATTCGTTAACACCGATTCTTCAGGTAAAATCTTTTGCAAGGAAGCAATCACATTTTGGTTTAAGGATTCCGAGTCAATGGTCGTCGCATCCTCGTACGCTCTTCGCGTTTCTTTCCGCCATTCACTCCACCTATTCATGACATTTATTTTTGAAAGTGCCTGCAATCCTTCTTTTAAATCAGCTACGACACCCACATCAGGTGCATACACATTACCGATGGTTTCATAATCGATGTCTACATGAATGAGTTTATGATCGTCTTTGATAATCGAGTAGTCCTGCGTGGTGACCTCTGATAAGCGTGTACCGAAAGCTAAAATTGTGTCTGCTTTTTCCACTGTTTTTAAAATGTTTGCATGTGTGCTAAGCCCAAGGTGTCCGACATAATGCTCATTATTATTAGGAAACACATCATGCCTTCGAAAGGCTGCCATCACAGGAATTTCATATTTTGTAGCAAATCCCCAAAGACTTAACTCCGCTCGTGACCGCTGCACTCCACCACCAGCGATAATAAGAGGACGTTCAGCCTGATGTAATAGGGACTCAATCTCTTCGATTTCTTTTGCAGAAGGACGTGGTGAAGGTTTTTTCACAGGTTTTCCAAAAGTCATTTCCGCTTCCTCTACAAGCATATCCTCAGGTAGCGAAACAACTACTGGGCCTGGTCGACCTGTCTGAGCAATTCGAAACGCTCTTTGTACAAGTTCAGGAACCCGTTTGGCATCTTGGATTTCAACGGTCCACTTGGCAATATGGTTGAAATACTGATCAAGATCGATCTCTTGAAACCCTTCTCGTCCCCTGAAATCTCGATGAACTTGACCTAGAAAAACCACCATTGGCGTCGAGTCCTGATAGGCGGTATGAACTCCAATCGTCAAATTTGATCCTCCAACACCACGCGTCGCCATCACAACTCCAGGTTTTCCACTCGCTTTGGCGAAGCCCTCAGCCATGAATGACGCGCCACCCTCATGTCTCGCTGAAATAAGTGTTATGGATTCCTCATCATGAATGGCATCAAGCACAGGCAAATAACTCTCGCCTGGCACACAAAAGACATGCGAAACAGATTCTCGTTTCATGCACTCGACAATCGCTTTAGCTCCACTTTGCATATTACGTTTTTTTGGAATCATCTAGGCGCCCTCCTGCTTGGAACGTTTTCATTCGTTGTACCGCTTCACTTAATCGTTTAGTAGGAACAGACAGTGAAATGCGGAAAAATCCTTCACCTTGCTCACCAAAAGCTGTACCAGGGGTTATAATGACGCCAGCTTCCTCTAGCATCTTTTCAGCGAACGCTTTGGATGATTCCTGTCCAGGCACCTTCGCCCAAATGAAAAATGTCCCTCTTGGCTTTTCAGCTTGAATCCCCATGTCCCATAAGGCCTCTAACATGGTTTCCATTCGCTTTTGATAAATGTCATTGTTATTTCGTACAGCTGAAAAATCACTTTGTAATGCTGTTACACCAGCTTTTTGAATTGGCAAAAACTGGCCTGTATCCATATTGCTTTTTACAATAGACAATGCTCGAATGATCTCCTCGTTTCCAACCACATAACCGATCCGCCAACCTGTCATATTAAAGCTCTTTGACAAGGATCCAAATTCCACAGCAACCTCTTTCGCGCCTGGAACTTGCAGGATACTTGGAGCTTGGTAATCATCAAATGTTACTAATCCATAAGCTGCATCTTGGGCGATACATAAGTTATGCTTCTTTGCGAATAAAACAGCTTCTAAAAACGTATCCATCTCCACAGTCGCACCAGTTGGATTGCTTGGATAGTTTAAGAGCATGAGCTTAGCTTTTTTGAGCTCTCTTTTATCCATTAGATCAAACATAGGAACGTACCCTCTGTCAGGATCGAGCGGTAACGGTATGCCTTTTCCATTTGCCAGATGGACTGCGGAATCATAAACGGGATAACCTGGGTCAGGAATGAGAACGCCATCACCGGGATCAATCACTGCATACATCATGTGAGCTATGCCCTCTTTAGAACCAATCAGTGTCAGGACTTCCTTGTTTGGATCCAGTTTGACGTTATACTGCTTTTGATAAAAAGCCGCAACTGCTTCTCTGAACGCTTGTGTACCTGCATAAGGAGCATATTTGTGATTCTCAGGTTTAATCGCTTCGCTTTTGAGCCGTTCCACAATAAATTCCGGTGTCGGTAAGTCAGGTGCACCAATTCCAAGGTCAATTACATCTACACCTTTAGCTTGCAGGCGTTTCTTTTTTTCATGGAATACCGAAAACAAATAAGGCGGTAAGCTTTGAACTTGTTTTGAAGCATAGGACACGATCCGTCACCCCGCTTATGTTCAAAATGGATTAGATTTATGCGAAACATTTCAGTTATTCTATCTTATTATCAAACTTGTCTTTTCATTAATGGATTTTTGGAAATGCATCATTTAGAAGAAAAAATACTCAGAGCTTATTAAGCTCTGAGTATCGGTGAAGTTATGTAGCTGTTTGGTTGATCACTTTAAAAATTTCTGAACTATTAAGAAAATCGTTCTACTTTATAAAGTTTAACTGGCTTTTGAAACTGAAGGAGATTGAATTTCGTAGTTTTTCAAATCTTGATTATTTAACTTTCTTGTCAAATCATTCATGTTTCCTGTCATATTCGTCAACGTCTCAACTTGTTCAGACATACGTTGAATCGTTTCTAATTGAGCTTTTGACACTCCCATTACATGCTCATTTTGGTCCTTCGCATCTTTCGTAAACAATAGAAGACTATTAAAAGAGTTCGTAAGTGCATTCACAGTACTTTGAAGATGTAGACTAGATGAGCTAACTTCAACGGTTTGTTCTTCAACTTCTTTAGACTGGTCTAATATTCCATCCAAATTTACTTTCATATCTTCAAGGAAGTGACGACTTTTTTCCATTTGATTCATACCTTCAGTAGAACGATCTCTTGCATCTCGGATTTCGTCTTGAATGGACCCCATAATGTTAAAAATACGTTGAGTTGCTTCATCCGACTGCTTTGCAAGTTTTTGAACTTCTTCAGCAACAACACTAAATCCTTTACCGTGTTCCCCTGCTCTTGCTGCTTCTATTGATGCATTTAACGCTAAGAGATTCGTATTCTCAGTAATTGCTGAAATTTCTTCGGTAATACTGTTAATTTCATCTGATCGCTCATGAAGAATATGAATGACCTCGCTCGTTCTATTAATAGCTGACTCAGTCGAATCCATATTCTTATTAATTTGATCAAGTGAACGTTTCCCTTCATTGGTTGCTTCGGTTGTGTGATTTGCTTGATTTAGAACCACTTCAATACTTTCGTTAATTTGTTCAACTGCTGATTGAATATCAGATATACTTACTGCATTGTTCTCTGCTTCTTTCACTTGGTTTTCAGAATGATGGTTTCTTTCTGCTAGAAGCTCTTCAATTTGTTCAAAGGTGCTAGTAGCCCCATTTGATTCATCTTTAAGTGATTCTACAGTATTGCGAACTGTTTGTTCCATATTATCCATTTGCCCTAATAGTTCTTTCATTTGTAATTGTTTTTCATCATTTTGATATTCTAATTCTTTTATATTCTTATTCTTTAGACGAATTTGATAAGAGGTTCCCATACTTGTGAGAACTAAGTAAAACGCATGTAAGAAAAACATAAACCAAGTATAGTTAGATGAACCATATAATACTTCTGTCCCAACAAACATTCCAGATAAATGAAACACAGCAAAAATGGCAGTCATAATGGCAATAATATCGATTCTGTCATAAAAAGCAATTAGGGAAACAACTAGAAAAATTGAGAAATGATAAACCACCATACCTTCTCCATTTACAATCATTGCAATACTAATAAAGGTAAACAATACACTCATTGTCCATGGCAACAGTTGGTGACTTGAATCCTTAATATATATGTATAAAGCAAAAAGGAATATTATAATAGGTATAGTCAAGTAAAGATATAACAAAGAAAGGTCTTGTTGGGTATTAGATAATGAACTATTAATCTGAAAATTCCTATGAGTCCAATGAATCATTACAGATACAATTATTCCAATAATAGAGAATAGGAGCATTGTCTTGTTTTTTTGTTGTAACACTTAATCATCCTTTCAAGTAATGTAAAACGCAATAAAATACATTATAACAAAAGAACTATAAACACGATAAACTTAAGTCCTATATAGAACTATTTTTTTTAATAAGAGGGTTATACAACAGTAAAATATACACATCCCAAACATAAAAAAGTAGTCCAATCAAGAGTATAAATCACATTCATATACTCATGAATCGGACTACCTAATATCTACTAACGGTCAATAGTATCTTCTTTAGAGATTATACAACTTCGAATACTTCTCTTCTAAATAATTTACAAGATAATCAGAATTCAATTTTTCACCCGTTACCATTTCAATCAACTGACTTGGCTGATAGATGCTTCCGTGCTGGTGGATTTTTTCACCTAACCATTCACGAATTTGAGTTAGATCACCTTGAGCGATTTGCTCGTAGAAATCAGGGATCTCTTTTTGGATGGTATTTAAAATCTGTGCAGAATAAAGATTTCCTAGTGAATACGTATGGAAGTACCCAATTGCACCGAATGACCAGTGAACATCCTGAAGGACACCGACGCTATCGTTATCTGGAACAATACCAAGATACTCTACCATTTTCTCATTCCATACCCGTGGAAGATCTTTTACTTCAATATCGCCTGCAATAAGGCCTTTTTCAATTTCATATCGAATCATGATGTGTAGGTTATACGTTAATTCATCCGCTTCAACTCGGATAAAGGATGGTTGAACACTATTCACTGCATGATAGAAATCTTCTCGGGAAACATCCTTCAGCTGCTCAGGAAATGCCTCTTGAAGATCGCTATAATGAGCCTGCCAAAATTCCGGCGTACGACCGACCATGTTTTCTAAGAATCGGGACTGGGACTCATGAATACCAAGAGACGTACCGCCATTTAGACCGGTACCCTCTAAATCTTCTCTCACACCTTGTTCATAGAGTGCGTGACCAACCTCGTGAATGGTTGAGAATAAAGCAAAAGATAGATTATCCTCATCATAACGTGTCGTGATACGAACATCGCCAATGTTTACTTTTTGTGCAAATGGATGCGCTGTTGCATCAAGACGTCCTGCTTCTGTGTCATAGCAAAGCTTTGGCAGAAGGTTATGTAAAAATTCTTTTTGCGTATCCACATCATAATGTTTCTCTAAGAATGAACGATCCATTTTCGTACCAGAATTCTGAATGCGTTCTAGTAGGTTTATGGAGCTTTCACGTAAATCACGGAAAATAGGATCGATATCTTTCACCTTAAGTCCTGGCTCAAATGCGTCCATTAACGCATCGTATGGATGATCTTCATATCCAAAATACTCCGCAAACTTGCGCTTGAAATCGACCATTTTTTCTAAATAAGGCTGATACGAAGCAAAGTCATTATTTGCACGAGCCTCTTCCCATGCTTGATTCGCTTCCCCTGTTAAGACACTATACTCTTGGAAAAGGTCTGTTGGGATGCTTTTGCTACGCTTGTAATTATGGTTGTAGTCACGTACGAGAGCCTGGTCTTTTTCATCTAACGTATCGTACACTTCAGGCTTCGTTAACTCCTCTAAAGCCTCACCCAATTCTGGTGAGATGGACATTTTGAAAACCTCAGTGGAAACAGCACCCATGGATTTAGCAAATGTACCGCGTCCTTTTTTAGGAGCCATCACCTTCTGGTCCCATCCAGCCAAACTCAATATGCTTGAAAACGCAGAAATTTTCTCATCTAACTGCTTCAATTGTTGAAGCGATTCATTTACTGCTACCGCCATTCTCGATTCCTCCCCTTTTGGAAATATTCTGATAATATTACGAATAAATCCAGTATAGCGTATTTTCCTTCGAGTTTCGAATTATTTCTCTAGAAACTCATCGACAAATATCGGATTTTTCATAGTTCAAATCGCTATCATAAAATTGTCACAAAATTTTTCCAATACCAGTATAGGTTTCCAATATTTTTTACTATATAATAAATAGATACAATCTATATACATCTTAGAAATGAGGGAAATAATTTTGATAAAGCAGCTATTTATGCCACAGAGTAAAGAACAACCTTTTACATTCAGGGAGGATTTCGAAGTAACAATACAAGTTACCAAAAATGGTGACCTTGATAAGCAGCTAAATATGATCGATTTTCGTAAAGAGGATTTATTGATCTTAAAATCCTTACAACCCATTATTGAAGAAAATATCCAGGTTATTGTCGATCAGTTTTATAAAAACCTAGAGCATGAAGAGTCATTAATGACGATTATTCAAGATAACAGTTCTCTTGACCGACTAAAAAAGACATTGACTACACATATTATTGAGATGTTCGATGGAAAAATAGATCCTTTATTCGTAGAAAAACGAAATAAGATTGCTTACATACACGTAAAAATTGGGTTAAAGCCTAAATGGTATATGTGCGCCTTCCAAGATCTTTTGCTATCAATAATGCGCATATTAGAAGAACGTATTCAAGATCGAGATTTATACATAAAAGCCATACAATCTACAACAAAAATACTGAATATTGAACAACAGCTTGTATTAGAAGCGTTTGAACAAGAAAATGAACGAATTCGTAATCAACAGGAAGAAAGCAAAAATGACCTCTTAAAAGAGATTGACTATACGGCAGAAACATTAGCTGCAGTCTCCCAACAAACCAATGCTTCATCTCAAGAAATAACAGCGAAGTCTGAACAGATTTTATCCTTATCTAAAAAAGGTGCGGACATTTCGCATAGAGTGAAAACGCAATCGTTAGAAGGAAAAAATGAGTTAGACTCACAGCAACAACAAATGAAACATATTCAAACGAGCATCACGGAAATGTTAGAAGAAATGAGTAAACTAACAGAGATATCAAATGAGATCCGACACATCGTCGATATCGTAACAGGAATTGCCGAACAGACGAACCTGCTTGCTTTAAATGCTGCCATCGAAGCAGCTCGTGCGGGTGAGCATGGCAAAGGTTTTGCTGTAGTTGCGAATGAAGTTCGAAAATTAGCAGAACAAACAAAAGAATCTGTTTCCAATGTATCAAAGCTGATCCATACAACGAATGAACAGATTGAAAGTGTATCTCACAATGCAACTGATATTGACCAGTTAATCTCAAACAGCACCGCCAACATGGGGCAAATCAATCAATCCTTTAATGAGATTGTATCTGCTATGTCTCAGAGTAACGACTATAATGCTTCCATTGAAAAAGAGCTGGAGAATTTCACATATGTCATTCAAGAAATCAATAACGCTATTTTGCATGTAACCGATTCATCTACACAACTGCACACCTTAACAGAAAAAACGAACAGATAGTAAAGAAATAAAAGCTCTCACCCCTAAAGGGGTGAGAGCTTTCTTATTTCCTGTGTTACGGAGCTACATATCCAGTGTGATAACTCGCTTCGAAAACAACTAGAAAGATCAGCAACACTAAAATCGCTAAACCGACCACCATGTGTGCCACCTCCATATTCAATTAGTTGTGAAGATAGACTAGATTCATACTTGGCGAAATCTTTTCTATCTCACACCTTATTTATATGAAGTCTAGCTTCTTTTGACAGGGTTTATGGTAGGTGGCATAAGTTTGTTTTTCTATCAATTCTATTAAAAAATAGTTGAAATGCTTATTCATTTAATAGGTATCCACACTTCCCTCGTCCAATCCCAAACATAAAATAGCTATGCAGGAGGTGAATTTATGAAGAATAATCGTTCAGCTTTAGGAGGCATGTTGGACTTACCACAAAATTTATTAAGGTCGTTGACCATACCAACCAACACTACTCACTCAAATTCTTCCTCAAATAAACCAAAGGATTTAAACAGCTTATTCGATGACCTTAGAAAAGAATGCAAATATGATGCACTCCAATTTTCCGGTAAAAGTGAAGAAAAACAAACGAGTACCGCCACTTTCCTTAATGAAAAAATTAAACTACCTCAGCTATCAGACAAAACCGTTAAGCTTATACAGAATACAAGCACACACTTAATCGATCGAACAATCGAGAAAATAAGTGCAAACATAGCAGGAAAGTTAGTCAACAAGGAGGGGAATAAGCACATGTCGGATGAGAAGAAATCTAGTTCGATTTCCAAACTCGTAGAAGGTGTTTTACAGGATGAGGGGATCCAAGACAGTATTAAACAAATTGCTAAAAAAATGAAATCTGAAGAAAACAAAGATTCAGAGGGTTTATCAAGTGATACGTTGCAGGATGTTATGAATAACCCTGAAGTTCAAAAGCAAATAGAAAACCTTATCAAGAACATTCAAAAAGAATAGAAAAAAAGCAGAAAGAATGCCAACGTTCTTTCTGCTCTCTTTACTTATACGAATGTAACGTTTAAAAAACCAAAGGTTTTTGTACTCTCTGATAGTTCAGCTTTCATTTCTAATACATCCCCGTCTCGTAAAGGGCCGACTCCTTCTGGTGTACCTGTGTACACAATATCGCCTTTTCCTAATCCAAGGTTAGAAGCAATATAGGATAGTAACTCTTCAAGAGGAAAGATCATATGGGTTGGTAGACCATGTTGAACCTCTACTCCATTTTTTAATAGACTAAATTTTATCTTATTAAATGCCTCAAGACTCTCGAATGGAATAAACTCCGTTAACACAGCCGATCCTTTAAACCCTTTGGAGACGATCCATGGATGCCCTTTTTCTTTTAATTGAGCTTGTACATCACGTGCAGTGAGGTCAATACCCAGTGCAACCCCATCAACAATTTGCTCGAGAGGTTTATCAGGAACATAGGCTTCTGCCATTTTCACCACTAGCTCCACCTCGTAATGAATTTGTCCTATTTCAGAAGGTAAATTAAGCTCTCCTTCTGCGGGATGTAACGCATGTGTAGGTTTTGAAAATATCATCGGTTTTGTTGGAAGGTCATTTCCCAGCTCCTGAGCATGCTGAGCATAGTTCCTTCCTACACAATAAATATTGCGAATGGAATCATAGTTCTCTTTCATCATCATCACCTTTCTTTCTCATGTGTTCGTAGACCCTAGGGGTGTGTTGGTGTATGTAATCAACCATCTTCCTTAGTGCTTGCTCAACGTCTTCATTTCCACCAGGAGCTGGTACACGAATTGAAGTAGACTCATTCAGGCACACTTCATTAAATAAGGGAGCTCTGTAATTATACTCATTTGTTAGGTAGTCTTGATGTTCGTCCCCCATTGCAATAATCAAATCATAATCATGAAGAAAATTTTGCTGAAATGGGATGCGAGTATGTTGTGAGGTGCTTATCCCTAACTCAGCAAGATGGGCAAAATGAGTAGTTGAAAACTTCGAAAGATCACTATCAGCTTTGAAGCCAGCTGATTCTACAATAACATCTTGAATTCCGTTTTTGTTCAGGTAATGCTTTAAAGAAAACTCAGCTGTAACACTTCTCGTAAAGTTATCTGTACAGACAAATAAGACACTGTTCACACCTTTACCTCTTTTCATTTATTGGTCTTTATTCTATTCGATAAAAAATGTAATTTCCTTCTTGAAATAAAAAAGACACCACAACTGGTAAGTAGTTTGCTTGTGAAGTAAAAAGTACAAAATCACACACAAAAACGCAGAGGATAATATCCCTGCGTTTTTATTTTAATGATTTGTTGTTCAAAAATGTACCTATTAATTAAAAATGATCAGGAACCTATAACATGTGAATTTTCTTTGCGTCTCATTATTTTCTCAATAATAATTACTTCTAATGAAGTTAATGTAAATAAGAGTAGATAAGTTACAAAAATTAGAATTCTTGCAAATACAACATTCGTTATTACAGCAACAATAATGTAAAGAACAAATGAATTTACTAATACAGTCTTTTGAACATAACCAATTGTCTTTGTGAGACTACTATGAACTCTAAGCCTCTTAATGATGATAGGTATAGCAATTAATAAATTTACTATAATCACCAAAAATGCTAGGGTCACTCTTATTGCCTAGTAAATAAAGAAAAAGACTCTCAAAAAAATATGTTTACTATATTGGAATAACAGGAATGGTTTGCATGCAAGCAGAAATAGATTGATTAGGAGGTATTACATGGCACTAACACAAGATCAAATCAATAACCAACTTGAGAATGTACCACAGTGGGAAGTTTCTAACGAAAAATTTATTTCTCGAAGCTTTAAATTTAAACAATACATGGACGGTGTACAATTCGCATATGACATCGGACGTACAGCAGAGGAAATGGACCATCATCCATCTATTCAAATCGAATATGGCGAAGTGGTCGTAGCTGTTACATCCCATGATGCTGGAGGTTTAACAGAGCGCGACTTTAAACTAGCTCAGAAGATTGATGATACGTTTGAGAAAATGAAGTAAATGATTAAAGCCACTAACCTAGTGAAATAGGTTAGTGGCTTTTTTTATTGTATGACCGCTTCCTTGGCTTCCCAAAGTTCCTTAAATCGGGTATAGGCAAGTGGAGGACCAAGATTTAAGATGTTATCGGAAAAATCAACGATCGTACATTGCTCCGTTCCTCCGAATTTAGGGCCACGTAAACCACGTCCTATGATTTGTTCATACAACACAGCACTTGTTGTAGGTCGACAAATCACAATATACTCGGTTTTCGGTGCATCAAAACCAGTTGTTAACACGCCATAGTTGAATAAGAACTCAATCTCTCCACGCTTAAAGGCTTTAATATAAACTCTTCTTTGCGCTTTGGAAGTTTTGGCTGAAATGGCAACAGCTTTGCGTCCAAAAGCGTTCATAACACTTGATAAAAACTCTGCATGCTCTACCGTACAAGCATAGACAAGCGTAGGTGAATAAGCCGGGATATCCATTAACCGCTTCGTAATCAGTTTATTCCGTTTTGAATCAGCTGCTAAGACACGTAAGAATTCTGGTGTAAAGTCACCAAAATGGTCAAACAAACTGTCCTCTTTAATTTCAATCGGGTTGTTATTATTCTCATAAACAATATGCTTAGGTGTTGCAAGGTAACCTTCATCTCTGAAGAATTGTAGCGGACTGCGATCATACGCTTCGCTCCATTTAAATTCAGGCTTGATCAAATAAGCTTCAAATCGATCAACTAGCGTATAAGTGGATTCATCACTTCGTCCAGGAGTAGCGGTGAGACCACATACAGCAAATAGCCCCTTTCCTGCAAGCTCTTCTGCTATTTCAAAAAGCTTGGCATACATAGGTGCTGCAGCATGGTGCGCCTCATCAATAATCATTGCACCACAATCACGAAGAACCTCATGGATAAATGGATCTTCATTTTGGATACGGGAATGTAGCTGACGGATACTTGCCACAACCACTCCACCCGTTAAATCATCAGGGTCCACGTCATTACCACCAAAATAACGATAAATTCGTAGACTTTCCGCAAACTCCTTATCGACCCACATGTCCGAAATACAAGAGATCGCCTGCTCACACAACTCTTCACTTTGCGCAATCCAGACCATATATTTGCCATCATAAAACCGTGGTTGCATCCATTCGATAAAACTCTCTACAGCAATTCTTGTCTTACCTCCGCCTGTTGGAAGAGAAAGCATGCAACGTGTGTGTTTTCCCTCTCGATTCAACACTTCGAGCATGCGTTTTTTCATGTCTTCTTGATATGGGACAAGTGCTGGTACTTTCTTTTGTGGTGAAATATCCTCAAAAACAGCCTTTTTCGGACCACTCTTTTGATTCACACCTGCGAAGATGTTTGAAAAACCTAATGTTCTCACAAACTCTTTCGGCCATCTCCCACCTGGAATCCACTTTTTCGAGGAAAGTTCTCCGTACATATAGTTGGGAGACGTAATCTTTTTCTTCGGATTCGGATGCTTTTGATAGAGATCTATGACTTCTTCATCCTCTAAGGTTTTTAATAGAAATTTGCGCAGATCACGTACAGCCTGATTGGATCCTGAAAACAAATCGGCTCCTTTTTGCATAACAACTAGACGCGTTAACTCATATGAACTCATGGATTCTTTTGAAAAATCCTGAAGCAGACGGTTTAATTGTGAAATTTGCTCTTTACCCAGTAACCCTTTAATAATACGATCCGGTACGTTATATGTATCAAGCAATAATTCCACTGCTCTATTTATATCCTGATCTGTTGGAAACTCCTTCATAGTGTTCTACCTCCGTAACAAAACTCAATTCTTCAATTGTAGCATGGTTACGAAGGTCGATGTAGTAGAAAATGAACGTTCGTTTCTGGAAACTTTTTAATGAAAAGTCTTCTCTAATTGATGTACTTCATACCTCTCCCAAACCTTATACTTCTCACGCAAATACCTCATTGCTTCCATCACCTTATCGAAATCCTTCTCTCCTTCATTGTCTAAGGTGAGGTGAGCAGGGACTCGATAATTTTTCACACCGTGATAGCTCATTAAAACATAGATGGCTTCTCGTTCAGCCCCTTCTGTTTTCTCCCAATTTACCGTTCCATAACACACATGATATTTAACTGTTTCGTCTTGCCTGTGGTTGGCTGGTACAATGACTTCTTCCTTGATTTCATGAACTCTTGTCATTTTCAACTCTCCCTTTTCTCAGAATTTCTTACAGTATATAGACAACCCTTGAGAATGGAAAATAGACAAAATTTCATTTTTTCTTATGTTCGTTCTTTATAACATACTTTTTCTATCCTCAAATCACTATTTTCATACATTCAAGTAGAGGCATTTATTAAATTTTACCTTCACAAAAAAGATAAGGCTCTACACCTTATCTAAGTCTTTCATAACCTTTATATGCTGGTCCATAAACGCCCAGTTTTGAGGGAAACGAAAGCGCACTTGCCAGAATGTCGTCCCAAGCAAATTATACGCATCAAGCAATTCATACTTAGCTTTATAACTTCGTATGTCTTCGAACCATACTTCATGTTGCCTGTTATTCAATACATACCTATAAAATGGTGACTGACTTCGTTCCTCAAATTGAATGGGCAGCCAACGCCTGATTGCCATGTTTTGAGCGTCCAAAGCAGATAGTGCACTTGTCTCGAACCCAGGGATTACTTTATCGTATCCATACACCGGAAAGCTCACTTGCATTTTTCTAGCCGGTATTTTGGTTAGTGCAAAACGGACAACCTCTTCCATCCACCAAATCGGTGCAATTGCTTTTGGCGGGCCAGTCGGATAGCCATAGTCGATCGTCATAACAGCAACAATATCAGCGATTTCACCAATTACTTTGTAATCATAGGCGCCAATAATTGGGTTGGTAGGAACATCAGCTGTTTTAGCATGAACATTCACATGGAGAATTCGACCTCCTAGCTCCGTTTTTAATGCTTGTAAAAATAATTCAAAATCACCTCGTTGTGGAGGTGGAACAAACTCAAAGTCTATACTAACACCGGCATACCCTTGTTGATCTACGAAACGAACCATACTCTGAACTAAATTGGTTCGATAAGATTCGTTTGCAAAGACACCCCCGACTAATTCTGCTGAAAAATCACCATCCTTAAAATTTCGAATACACAATAAAGGTTGAATGCCAAACTGTTTACAAGCCTCTACAACTTGTTCATCCTCTCCCTGCTTATACGCATATCCTTCTTCAGTAAAGGAATAGGCTACAACAGCTAAATAAGTGAGATGCTGCGATATCTCTTGTAACCTAGGTAAAAACGGTTCGATATTGTAAGGCACGAGAAATCCTAGTGTCTCAATATTTAAAGGCTGAGGCGAAGGGATTTGTATCTGTTGCCCAATCGATAATAGACTTGGATCAACCCCTGGATTCGCTTCTATAATAAGTTGAGTACTCGTTTGAAACCGCTGTGCAAGCTTCCAATATGTATCACCTGCTTGTATGACATATACACGATCGTTCAAGCTCTCTTTTGGAATATATAACGCAAGCCCTGGGACGAGTTGATCCACGGAGGCTAATCCATTCACTTCGCTTATCGCTTGAATTGACACATTATACCTTTGTGAAATCCTCCATAAAGAATCCCCTGACTTCACTACATAGATCAATCACACCAGCTCCTTTAAAAAATAAGCTTCTACTCCCATTCTATGCGCCGGATTTTGCATATCATCAATATTTATAACTTTTTTAGCCAAAATAAGAGCATAAGGAGTGATGAACATGAACAAAAAGAAACGAGAATATGAAACCGAAGAAACTGTAGCACCTACCGTTAACGAAGAGGATTCTTACGGCGAGGATGCTACAGAAGAAGAAATTGAAAATGGTGACTCAACTCGCGTAACAAGACTGATGAACGAATTCCCAAGCGGAGAGTAACAAACAAGCTCAACCCTTTCCAGATATGGTATGATTGGGAAGAAAAAGATTTTGAGGGGGATCCCTGTGGACTATATCAGTGTGGAAACCATTTTAAATGATTTTAAAGAATCACTATCTGTTCTCATTAAGCAGTACAACCTTGCTGAGGCTTCGATTTATGAAGAGGAAGGCGAAGGTGACACCTACTATATTGGATACACGGTATTAAAAGGTGGTAAAACATATCACATTCATATGCCTTTTGAAAAGAACGATGAAGATCATTTAGCACTCGCAAAGCCCGAGTGGACGATTCAAGCTGAAAACGCTGAGTATAAAGGGTTTGAATCATTAGACGAGGTGTTTGATAAGATTAACGAAATCAATGAGTAATAGAAGAATCACTCAGAGTTATCTAGCCTCTGAGTGATTTTTCTTAGATCAAGTCCCAAGCTTCTTTTGCATCAAAATATTAATTTTATAGCCCCCCTATACCCTTTCATGCCAACATTTAAAGCATCTCCTTACGACAAAATGGATCAATTTTCATGTTTACGCTTTCAACTTGTGTTTTGCGTGGTAAAATAAGGGGGGATATTACATAATAGAGGTGATCTTATGAACCGCATCGTGATATTAGGTGGAGGTTATGGTGGGTTAAAAATTGCTCAACAGCTTCTCTCTAATACAGATCGAGAGACATCGATTACATTGATTGATCGAAACCCATACCATTCCATGAAAACAGAGTTCTATGCACTTGCAGCTGGAACGATTGCTGAAAAGGATGTACGCACATCGTTTCCTGAAGATGAACGACTTCATTTTATTGCAGATGAGATACTACACATTAACATTGAGCATCAATCCGTAAGCTTACGACACACTGAAAAAGTATATTATGACTACCTGATTATTGGTCTTGGATCTGAAGACAACTTCCACGGTATTGACGGCGCTAGCGAATATACGCATAAGATTTCAACGATTAAAAAGACCCGTCAAACCTATGAAGCTGTGAACAATATGAAGAATTATGGTACCGCTACCATTGTCGGTGGAGGACTAAGTGGTGTTGAAATGGCATCCGAGCTTCGTGAAAGCAGACCTGACATCAACATTCGCCTTTTGGACCGTGGAGACAGCATTCTGAAATCGTTCCCTGAAAAGATTCAAGAGCATGCGATCGAATGGTTTAAAGAGCACGATGTTGAACTCGTGTATCAATCCAAAGTAGACTATGTTGAACCAAACATTTTATGTAATGCTGGGACATGCTTATTAAGTGACGTTACCATTTGGACTGCTGGAATCAAGCCTAGTAAAGTTGTGGACAAGCTTGATTTAGAAAAAGATAACGCAGGCAGAATTATTCTAAATGACTATCACCAAGTTCCTGAGCATCCAAACATTTTTGTAACAGGAGATTGCGCAAGCCTTTACTTGCCTCCAAGTGCTCAGCTTGCAGAACAACAAGGAAAACAAATTGCAGACATTTTAACAAACATCTTAAGAGGCAAAGACCCTAAAAAGCCATCTAAAATTGTGATCAAAGGAACACTAGGATCACTTGGAAAAGACGATGGATTTGGTCTGACACTGAACTATCCTTTAAAAGGGGTACTTCCACGTGTCATCAAAACCGGCGTTTTATGGTATCATAAGTTTCAGAACTAATGATACGGAGCAAGGAGGTCTTAAGCATGCTACCAGGTCGTTTTTATAGTAAAAACAAAGAAACTGCAAAGCGATTTTCAGCCAAAGAAGGCATTATGGTGTTCGTGTTTATCATGATCTTCGCTGTCATCGCAGGCCTCCTGACCCTTTTATAACAAAAAGCGCAATACTCTATTTGAGATTGCGCTTTTTTATTTGTACATGTATACAATCTGATGTGCAATTTCTTTCGGGCGAACATCTAACGATAATAAAGTCGCTATATCCACCCACATAGGCTCATATAATCCATTATCATTCTCGGTAAACTCCATTCCTTGACCAGTGCCAAAAGTACCTCCTACGATTTCAGCGATATAGAAATATTGCGTTCCATGAAATGAAACAGTACGAAAAAGATTATCAAGAGACACATATACGCCTAATTCTTCAAAAGCCTCTCTTTTTGCAGCTTCTCTTGGAGTCTCTCCTTCCTCAATTCCACCACCAGGAAAAACATAGTACACTTCAGAATTCTTCACGCGCTTAATTAAACAAACTTGATATCCTTTTATGATAATGGTCGAGCCTCTATTCCTCATCTAATACTTCCCCTAAATAATCTCCGTGTCCTCGTATTAATTGAATACCATGTACCCCTGAAATCCAAAAGAACCTGAAAGTAAGTCCATCCTCTTCTCCTCCACCAGTTGGATTAAAGCTCCACTCCTCTTTTGTATTAGGGGCAGAAAAGTGATAGAAAAAACGTTCATGTAAAGCTCCATCATCTGCTTTCCACATATCTTTAGCAATCAAGCCTTTTAGCGATAAGTTATGTAAGCCTGTTTCTTCCTTCATTTCTCGTACTACAGCTTGCTCAGGAGCCTCTCCTTCTTTTACCGTTCCTTTCGGGATTTGTATGCCTGCTTCAGGTATAGGGAGTTGGAACACTAAAACTTGTGGTTTTCCCTTCTTTTCTCTTGTGATATACCCATATGCCTTTTGAATTGGTTTCATCAAAACTCCCCTCCCTCCTATTATTATGCCATAAATTTTACCAGAAAGAGGTTAAGTCTCCCCCCTCAATTATGTAAAAGAAAATAGAAAAAGCATGCAAACCCGAAGGCTCACATGCTTCTCAAAACCGAAGTGAATTAGTTCTGCTCTTCTTCACTATCACTTTGTTGTTCTGCACTTTCTGCTTTATCATTGCTCGCTTCAGCAGAAGTTTCTCGTTCTACATCAGTCTCCTGGGATGCAGATGTTTCTTGAAGCTGCTTCTCACGAGCTTCATCTGGATGAAGATCAAAGTTATTAACAGCTCCACGGGAAACAAAGCTTTCAATTAAAGCTTTTAGATCCATACCTGTTGTTTCTTTAAGTGACTCTTGGATACCAAGCATCGTAGACGTTACACTGTTTGCCACTTTCGCTGTTCCACCTTGAGAACCGCTTCCGCCCATGTCGATCACTTTCATATCCTGAATCTGAGATAGTGGTTTCGCTACTTTATCAGCGTATTCAGGCAATACGGAGATAAGCATTTCCACAATCGCAGCTTCGCCATAGTGTTCCATAGCTTTTGCCATGCGTTCTTTGGATTCTGCTTCAGCAATACCGCGTTGACGGATAACTTCTGCTTCAGATTCACCCTTGATACGCTCTTGGTCGGCTTCAGCTTGCGCTCTTTTTGTTAATTCGTACGCCTCTGCGTCTGCAATAGAACGACGGCGTTTGTTTTCTTCTTCTTCTAGTTCAACAGCACGTTGCTTTTCAATGTATTGAACTTTAAGCTCTTCTTCCTTAACCTGCTGAGCTAGTTTTTGACGCTCTAGCTCACCAGCTTGCTCGGATTGAGCTTTAGCACGGTTCGTTTCTTTTTGGAACTCAGCTTCTTTAATGTCTTTGTCTTTCTTAGACTCTGCGATCGATGTTAAGCGACGGTTTTCTTCGTCCTTCGCTTCCTGATCGTTTTTCGCTTGATAAATACTTGTTTCTTTCTTCGCATCGGATTCTGCCATGTCCGCTTTTTTCTGAACTTCAGCAATGTGGGGACGGCCTAACGCGTCGATATACCCATTCTCTTCATCAACGTCTTCCACGTCATTTAGAGCAAAGGATGTAATTTCGAAGCCCATGCCTTTTAAGTCAGCTTCAGCTATGTTTTTCACCTGTGTATTAACTTCTTTAAAGTCATTATAGACCTTCTCGATTGGAAGTGATGCAATAATTGAACGAAGATGACCATTAAGTACGTCTTTCAATTCCGATTCACGTTCACTTTGTTTCTTACCTAGGAATTTCTCCGCAAAGTTCGCCATGATCTCTAAATCACTACCGATACTGATTACGGCTGTACTTGCAACACGGATTGGAATACCTTCTTTGGTGTAAGCTTTCTCAGAATTAACTTGTAACTGGAAGGATGTTAAATCAATCGGTGTTGCAGTTTGGAACATACGTAAGCGATACCCGCCACCACGAATGATTTTCATGGAACGTCCATTCGCATCCTCGAAGACGTTCTTCTCTTTCTCTGGATCTCCCAGTTTTGGACCTGTTACAATAAGCGCTTCATTTGAGCTTGCTGTTTTGTAACGAATGCGGAAAATAATAAATGTAACAATTCCGCCGATTAGTGCTAAGCCAGCTAAAATGGCTAACACAACAAACACGACAAATGATGTCATACTCGATTCCCCCTTTTCCCATTTATGGTTTATTTTAACAACTTAAAGCAAAAACGTCGATACAATTTATACAAATTTTGGATTTTCTATATTTTGCTTGAATTGCTTTGTAGGGATCCCTTGTTGTTTTTGCCTATAAAATATTTACGGAAAGAGTCCCCTTCACGTTTCATAAAATCTTCAAAATTTTAATCCCCCACCATTTTCAGATGAAGCTAGAGCCGATCCTTCAGGTGTTTGATAACAAAATTATATGGGAATACCATCACCACTATAGAACTTGCAGAAAGCCGAGGAGGTCACTTTATGCTTAGAGAATCCACATCTAAAACATTTCCGATTCTAGCTATAATCACCATTCTTCTTACTGTATCTACCCTATCCTTTTATTTTCTCGTAGGGAATGAAGTTTTGAATGAGAAAACCTTATATATCGATCAGGTCATATTTGATTGGGCTACGGCCATGCCAGACTGGGTGAAACAAACCATGCTCTGGGTTACGAAGGTCGGGTCTGTGCCGGTTCTTACCGCTACTTCACTTCTCTTGATGGGATACTTTTTATTCTTCTCCTCCTATAGCAAATGGTTTGCCGCATATTTTGCTGTGAACATGATTGGCGTTAGTGGCATTACCAAACTATTGAAAATCTTTTACAACCGCCCTCGTCCTGATGAAACGGAATTTGGAGGCACATCAGCAAGCTTTCCAAGCGGCCATACATCCGGTGCGGTAGCTTTTTTTGGATTTATCATTTATATCGTTCTCGTGAGCAACCTCTCCAGCACGGCAAAATGGACGATCAACATCGTCTCGTCCTTTATGATTGTAGCGATTAGCATCAGCCGTGTTTTTGGCCACATTCATTATCCAACAGATGTTATTGCTGGTTTAGGTATTGGATTTTCGTGGTTATTCCTTTCCATCTTGGCATTAGAAATGACTTTGATGAGACAAGGGAAGAGTCATATCGTTAAACAGGATAAGGTTCAGGCATAATAAAAGAGTCCAGTTTGCATTTTTGCAATACTGGACTCTTTTTTACTGAAACAATTATTACCTTTCTATAGGTTCGCCATTCTTGTCATAATACTTGTAATTACGAAAGGTGAAATGTGATTTATCTGTTTTAGGAAACACAAGCCAACTAACTGAAGGTTGATCTACTTTAAAGGTTTTGTGAACCTTTTCTTTGTTTACATCCACTTCCATTTTGGCGATGTCACTCTGTTGATTTTTTACAATCATAAACCTGGGTTGTTCTTCACGAGGCAAATCTGGTATAAAATTCTCAAAATCTTCATTTCTCGCGACTCGTATGCTGTTCCAATAATAATTTTCCTCTTCGTTTTTTTCCAAACGCATATAAGCTGGACTATTATTGGCTAAAAAGGCGACAACTCTTACATCTTCAAAATCCCTAATCTCTAAAATGTTAATCGAATAATGCTCATACCCCTCAATTGAATTTATCAATTTAATAATAGACTCTTTATTGTTACCATAGATCTTCTTTTCATAGTTAAGTAGAGAAATAGTCAGTACGATGGTTATAAAGCTAAGTAAGATAAGCGCATTTCTCTTGTTGTTCAATCTGGATCACCCCTATGTAAATCTAACCTTTCATAAGCAATCTCTCTTATAACTCTAGACCTACTCCTCTCTGCTGTTTTATTATTCCATCAAGTTACACTTAATATTTTTATCGTCTTAGAGCTACTCATTCACAAATTCAGCTTACCATCAATGAAAATAGTCTTAACCTGCGTGTTTATAATCCTTTTGATTTTACCGTCTCTTTCAAACACATATAAACCACCCATACGCTGATGTTTGATTTCTTTCCAACCTTCTTTTTTCAAATAATCACGAACAACATTAAAATCAAACTCATCTGATGATATTTTCACATAATACTCATCTACCAGAAGTGATTGAGTTACTTGAGCATCAGTCAATACCAACTTTCCAATAGGATACAAATACAGTCCAATTGTGACCAAAACGATCACTGTTAGAAACTTTAAAGCTTTTATCACTATTTATCACCCTACATTAAGTTTATAAAAAGAATAAGTGACGCCTAAACTCAAAATATTGACGCTAAAATCCAAAAAAGTGACGCTCAATGACGATGCCACGTTCTACACGAGTTCAACAGATCCAACAACTTTTCAAGGTGCTCATAAAGGTAAATTATGGTGTTGTGCAACTTGTCGATAGATCCATAAAAAAGCAACTCAATTAAGAAGCATAAAATAATCACACTCCAAAACTGAGCTACTCCATCAACCCACTACTTCCGCTTTTTCGCATTAAGCAAACGATTCATCCGCTCTTCTCTCGTTTCACCACCAGAAGATTCTTTCTGCTTCTCTTTCTTAGGTGGCTTTTGATTTAAGTCCGGCTTCTCTTGAATAAAAGACTTCTTCTCTCTCTTCGTTTCACTAGAAGAAGACCCTTGCGTCCACTTCGTCGAAGCACTCTTCAACTGACTTAATTGAGAGCTCCTCTTCTCTGTTACCTGCTTCTCCCTCTTCTTTTTCTGCTCAGAAGAAGTACGCAGCTTCCCTACAAACGCCAAGTTCACATGGAAGCGTCTAATAGCAACATCAAGCATGAACAAAATCAACGCTAAAGCTAAAAGTAGATAAAACAGATCCTGCTTTTCATAGCGAGGTCCCAATCCTCTAGTAGAAAAGACGCCGTTCATGTTCTCTAGCACCTTTCCTCCACCAGCTTCTGCTATTTCACCAATGAGCTTATCGTTCGTTGGTTCAAACGAGTACTCTTCTGAATATGGAACAACCACGCCTGTTTTAAAGGAGCCAACGGGTTCACCGTCTTCTTGTTCTGTCAGATTTAAAAAGTACACACCTGCTCCATCAGCTTGGAAGGTTCCTTCATAGACACCAGGAGCTTTTGCTTGAAGATCTAGATCCACTTCTTCTCCCGCTTCATTAACCAAGCTTCCTTCCAGTATAGAAGCACCTTCGTCAGCAGCTTTTACGTTGAGCGTGATTTCATTTCCTTCAACCTGCTTTGTGACCTCATAAGCATCACTCTCATACTGAGGAAACGTCCATGTGACGATATCATTCCATAATGGTGACCAATTCCCCCATTTAGGCCATTCTCCAGCCCACTTACCCGCTAAATCAGATGTCCATGCTACGGTTTTCCCCAGCCCATACTGCCAGCGGCTCAACACTGGATAATCTTTCTCACTAACCAGTACCTGTTGAGCTCGCCCTTTAGGTGATGTAGCAATGTAAGCATTCATTCTCGGTACGCCATTTTCAAAATAAGGAGCCCACTCATATCCACGAACGAGCTTTGGATAAAACGGATCATCTTCAATGTACGTACGTGTAATCAGGGCTGTTTCACGCGATAGAATGGTCGGAATTTTGGTCGCATTTTGAACTTGATAAAAACGACCATCTCCAATTTGGGCCATCTCATCTAACAGAGGTCCATCAGCCCCTGTTCCAATCGCTACAGTCGACAACGTCACACCATTTTCTTTCCCATCTTGAATCATTTGGCGATAGTTCATAGATGCCGCTGATTGCCCGTCTGTTAAGAGAATAATATGTTTTCGCTTCAGCTCCATTGGTCCCAATTGGGAAAAGGCTTGTGCAGTTGGTGTGAAAATATCTGTCCCACCACTTGGCATGATCGATCGAACCTTTTGGATAACCGCTTTTTTATCCCCAATAGGTCCAGTCTCGACGATTTGCCAAGGCGTCGAATCAAACGCAATGACACCAAGTGTGTCCTTTTCACGCAAAAGTTCTATCGATCGTACGGCAGCTTCTCGCGCCAGAGCCATTTTATTACCGCCCATACTTCCGGACTTGTCTACTACAATCGATAGCCCAAGAGACGGCAACTCTTTCTTCCCTTTGATGTCCATATCCACTGGAAGCAATCGTTCAATTGGCGTCTTAAAATAGCCTCCAACACCATAGGATTGGTCGCCACCTGTCATGACAAAACCTACTCCAAAATCTTGTACCGCTTTATGAATCAGGTTCATCTGACTCTCCGTCATCGTATGAGCAGAAACGTTACTCATCACAATCGAATCATACTGTAAAAAGGTACTTAATTGAGTCGGTAGAAGCTCGACAGGAATTCGCTCCGCTTGAACAGCTGATGAATTTAACGATTCTTCAAGATTCACAGCCGCTTCATCTTTAGCTTCCACAACCAACACGCGGGGAATACCTTTCGTTTCAGCAAAAGCAGAGAGTTTATTATTCTCTAAAACTTGATCACCCTCCGCCACGATTTCAGCTTGAAAGGTGTGGAAGCCGTCTTCGGTGACGAGGTGTTCAAAGGATAACTGATTCATCCCTGCGCTCAAGTTCACTTCCTGATCTAAAATCAGCTCCCCATTTTGCTGTACACGCACGGTACTCGTTGTATCAATGCTACTTTGAATGCTTAAAGACAAGGAAGCTTGTTCACCTAAATAGATACTTTCTGGTACGTCAAACGAATCAATCGCCACGTCTTGTTGAAATGTCGTTGAATAAGGAAAGACATCGACTACATATCCTTGGCGCTTCAAGTAGCCTGCCTGTCTGACTGCATCCCCAACATTCTCATTTCCATCCGTTAGCAACACAACGCGTCCCTTGGCATCCCCAGAAAAAAGACTCCCTCCTAACTGGAGACCTGCACCTAGGTTCGTGTAGGACGTATTGATATCGGTTTGGAAAGACTGTACGGCATCCTCCGAATTCGTTAAAGGAATCTCTACTTGAGCTTTAGCCCCGGTTGAAATCACCCCAACTTCATCTTCTGGAGCTTTTCCCTTAACCGCTTCCTGTACCTGTTGCAAAGCTTCATTCTCCTGATCTTGCATACTATGAGATCGATCGACTACAAAAGCAGTAGCCATGTGCTTAATGGGAGAAAGAATTTGTACTCCAGCCAAGGCTAAAATAATAAGCGTAAACACGAGGGTTCGTAAAACCATCAATAGTATTTTTCTGCTACCTCTTATCGCAGTTAGCCCCCGTGCATACAAAACCAGCACAAGAACCATTGGGATAAGGGTCAGCAACCATAGAGGATTATCGACTTGAAAGACCACGTCGATACACCTCCCATTCTAAGAACAAAATTAAAAGAGCAATTGCTGCAAACCAACGCCAGATCTCCTGTTTAGAGACTGTCACATTACCACCTTGTTGTCCTTCTTCAGTCATCCTGAACGACGCAGAAGTCTCAACGTTTCGTTCTTCACCAGGTACTTGCACCACGAAATACTGATACTTAGATCCATTTGAGGTTCTCTCATGCAATTGATAGATTCCTGGCTTAGTAGGCACAGTAGCTACAGATTTACTCATATCAATCTCCGAAATATCATCTCCAGAAAGGGTCTCAAAAACTGCTTCCGTTGTCGTTGTAGATAGGGGTAGTTGGGTTTCCTCTCCAGGTTCAAAGTATCCTAGATTCTCTCCATCTTTCCCCAAATAATCAATAACATTAGATAACAAAATCGGAAAACCAGGATGCAGAGGCCAATCCGAATCCTGAATATCAAATGGAAAGAGGACCATCGGCGAACCTTGATACATCCCTTTAGCCATAGTGATCGTATCCCCACTCATAACAAGAGGGTGAAGTCCGTTTAACTCCCCAATTCCGTAAGCTTTACCAAGATAAGCCTCTTCCACATCTGAATACTGTAACAGCGGATCATCTGCTGTTTTTTTCAACGTATATTGCAACGTTCGCTTTTCCTCAACGCCAAAAGGACCTCCCGTTTCAGGAGAGAGAATAAGCTTCGGACCTTCTGGCCAAGCTCCTGCGTCGATACCAGATAATAGATATACCGCTTCATCTCCCTGGGAAAAGCGATACATCCCACCCTCTTTCTGAGAGATCGAAACTGCTTCAATCCCTGCAGATCGCAATGCTTTATGAATGAACGGATTCACATCACCTGCGAGAAAAATAGATGACGGTGCATTATTGGGTAAAAAGGCAAACATCTCATTGTCTATCTCATAATTGTCCGCATCTGTATCCACTTTATAATACTCTCTTACAGGTAGCTGATTTAACGTAACTGTACGCTGCTCCCCAGCCGGAACCTCTTCTGTCACTTCCTTCAGCACTTCATCCTCGCCAAAAACCGTTAACGATACGTTCTTAGACACATCAGACTGGTTATGAACTGTCACGATACCAGAAACCGTATCACCGTTTTGCCTAACACCGAATGCAGAAATCGAACTGTTCGAAACGTTGCCCTCACGATTATGTATGACAAAAGGACCTTCAACTTCTACCTCTTCCTGCTTTAATCCATCTGTATAAACATGAATCTCCCCGTTTCCTTCCTGGAGAAGTGACGAGGCTAACTGCAAGCTATCATGCATGTTTTCGTGCTGATAGGACAGATTCAGCCCATCAATCACACGCTTCGCCTCATTTTTATTTTGTTCTCTTGAGACAAGTAGCTTTGGAGATTCTTCAGCTACAATTACACTTACCTGTTGCTCATTCCCAAGGCTGTCAATTAAGGTTTTTGCATCCTCTTTAACATCTAAAAATCGCTCTTCACCAGCCATCGAAGCTGAAGAATCCATCACGATTACAAGTTGTTCCCCCTGTACTTTCTCCCCAGGAAAATAAGGGCGCAACAACGCCATGATTAAAAAAAGAAGAATGAGAAGCTGAAGAAACAGTAGGATATTTTTCTGTAGCTTATTCCACCAGCGATCCGTCTCCCACTCCTTTAACGTCTTCTCCCAAAGATAAATCGACGAAATCGATTGTTTCTCATATTGTTTTTTGAAAAAATAAAATGCCAATAAAATAGGAATTGCACTTAAAAACCATAGGGATACTGGTGCTAAGAAACCCATAAGCTCACCTCCCGATCCAGCCTTTCTTCATAAGTGATGAAAAAATCGTCTCCTCAAGGCTGTCTGAGGTTAAACATGGTACAAGATCAATCCCACGCTTATTGCAAAACGATTTTATGTTGTTTGTATGTTCTTCAAATCGTTCCCTGTACTGCTTAATGACACGGGGATTCATCGAAATATCCCGTTCTCTACTCGATTCAATATCAATCAGTTTTAGATCCCCTGCATAGTTCGGATCCTTCTCTTCCGGTAACAAAACCTGTATCAGCAACACTTGCTGCCGTTTCGCTTGCATCTTTTTAATGGAAGAAAACAAATTCGTTGGATCCTCTAAAAAGTCGCTAATCACAATGCTGAAGCTACCTTGACGAGAGCGATCCACATTTTTTAAAAGATGATAGCCAAAAGCTTCATTTTCAGGAGCTAGCGACACATCCTCTATATAATCCATCACTTTTTTTGTCATCGCCTTCCCTTTTGTATAGGGATAAGCTCGCGATGAAGACGCCACAGGAGTTACGGAAAGGCGATCAGAATTCGCAAGAGACAAAAAGGTAAAAACCGCTGCCATTTGCTTAGCGCGCAACCACTTTCTCTCATCGATTCCCATTGATTTCGTACAATCCAAATAGACCGATACCGGAAGCTCCTGTTCATCTAAAAAGCGCTTAATGTAATATTTCTCTGTTCGCGCATATGTGTTCCAATCAATCTGTCTTAAATCATCACCAGGACTGTACAAGCGATAATCAGAGAACTCAAGCGAAGAACCAAGTCGCTGAGACCGGCGTTCACCCTTATGTCCCCCTCGTACAGTTTGTCTGGTCGTTAGTGAAAAGTTAGCTAAACGCTTCGTTAGAACAGGTGATAACAGCGTGCTCATATCCTCACGCCCTTTCCGCTACAGATTCCAGCAAGGCTTGGATAAGATCGTCTTTCGAAACGCCTGACGCTTCTCCTTCAAAGTTTAAGAACATACGGTGACGTAAAACTGGAAAAGCCGCCTTTTTAATATCGCCTACCGATACGTTGTAACGACCATCAAAAAGCGCTCTAACCTTTGCAATAGAGAGTAAGCTTTGCAGTCCACGTGGCCCTGAACCATATCGTACATACTCACGAATCTCATCCGTAGTTCCTTCATCTTCAGGGTGGCTCGCCATAACAATATTCACCGCATAATCAAGAACAGGCTCAGCGACAAGTAACTCCTTCGCTGTTTTTTGCACATTTACCACAAACTCAGCATCAACGCGTTTTTGTAGAGGTTCAATGTTCGGAGCTGTCGTGCGTACCGCAATCTCCTTTAACTCTTCACGTGACGGATATTTCACATCAATTTTCATAATGAAACGGTCCATCTGTGCTTCTGGCAATGGGTACGTGCCTTCTAATTCAATCGGGTTCTGGGTAGCCAAAACAAAAAAGGGTTCTGGTAGTCGGTGCATTTGCCCCATCACCGTTACCGTTTTTTCTCCCATCGCCTCTAGTAAAGCACTCTGCGTTTTGGGGGTGGCACGGTTTACCTCATCAGCTAACACGATATTGGAAAAGAGCGGCCCTTCATGAAACACAAAGGACTGGCCACCCTGTTCATTCGGCTGAATCATGTTTGTTCCGGTAATATCTGTTGGCATCAAGTCAGGTGTAAACTGAACGCGGGAAAACTGAAGCTCCATGACTTCCGATATTTTTCGTACTAGCATCGTTTTTCCAAGTCCAGGTAGTCCTTCTAAAAGGACATGCCCCTCGGCAAAAATCCCCCAGAGAAGTTGTTCGACCACATCCTCCTGACCGACAATAAACTTACGGAGTTCGGTTTTTACGAGATCGATATGTTCTTTGATTTCAGCTAAAAATTGTTCATTTATGGCTGTCATGATCCGCTGTCCCCTTCCTTCGGTTCAATATCTGAGAAATATTCCTTGATGATACGCTGCAGTCGGTCTGGATAATCATTGCGTTCTAAAGCCTGACGATACGTATCTTCATACTTCTTATACACTTCCTCATAGGAACGCACCTGCCCAGGTAAAATCGGTGCATCAGGAGCGATTTGCTGCTCACTTGAACCTTCACCTAGTTCACCAGTATCGCGCTCAACATTATTCTGTCCGTCTAATCCTTCCTGAGGAACCGTTAAATTCTGATTCCCAGCACCGAGACCAGCTCCATTACCTGCCCCAGTACCAGAACCATTTCCCGTTCCAGACCCTGATCCTGAACCGCTACCAGAACCTGATCCACTCCCTGAACCTGATCCTGAACCGCTTCCAGATCCCGATCCTTTTGATCCAGAGCCATTTGAACCAGAACCAGAGCCAGACTGTCCATTTTGACCTGATTGTCCTTGGCCTCCAAACGAGCCTCTTGATGAAGAACTTCCTGCAAAAGATAACGATCCAGATGTCCCTAATCCTGCACTCAACATTTGCTGATTCATTTGTTGGGCTAGCTTTTGAAGATCGGCTTGGGTTTGGGCAAGCTTCGAGGCTTTCCCAGCTTTCTTCATCATTTTCTTCAATTCATCTTCCATCTGAGCCATTAACTTTTCGAATTCTTCTTTTGAAAGGGATTGTTGGTTCACATTCTCACCATCAAGCCCCATCTGTTTAGCGGCCTCTTGTAATTGCTTTTGCAATTGTTCAAGTTGTTCTTGGTCCATACCTTCTAACTGCTTCTTTAAGTCCGCCATCCGATTTTCCATTTGAGCTTGATTCACGTTACTCAATGCTTGAGCTAAGCTATCCAGATTCAAGCCTTTCATTTGTTCACTCATATCTTGAAGCTTTTGTTTCGATTGTTCAGCCTGCTTTTTCAACTTATCTAACTGATTTTCAGCTCGAAGCAGATCCTCTTGAATCTCCTCCGCTTTTTGCTCTTTCTTTACTTCTTCAACGAGCTTTTCTAACTCTTTCTTCGCTTCCTCACCCGTGTCCTTTTGATCCTCAGCAAGCTCTTCCACTTTCTTCTTTTGTTCCTCGACGATCTTTTCCTCTTTTTCCTGTTGATCTGCCTGTTCCATCACACTACTCGGAAAAAGGAGAGAAAGATAAGCAAGAGCAAATAAGCCAAGAGCAATCGAAAGCTTTTTCCAATCGAACCACCCCATGCGCTCCTGCTTGATCATTGGCAAAACCTCTTTCATCTTGTTCAACGTATCCTTACGCTGAAGTTTTGCCATATCCGATTCGTCTTCCATATAGTGATATGCTGTTTGAACACGTGACTCTAACCCTTGATCATCAAATCGTGAAGCTACCTCCATATCTGAAGGCTTCTTCACAACAAAATAAGTCAAGCTTGCTAGGAGCACGATAGCTACACTTGCAAAAACTTTTGTATCAACGTGTAGGATCAAGAAAAACCGACTCAAAGCAAGCCAAAACAACGTCACACCCGCATAAGCCAGAAGACTCATATAGAAGATCCGAATCCCTTCATGAATCCAAAGCTTCCGTTTCACTTCCTTCAACAAATGAAAAAATTGTCGTTGTTCATTCATTTAAGACGCCTTCTTTTTCACTTTTTTCGAACGCATGCGAGGTCGTAAACGCATGATACTTACAAACAAAGCAAAGATACTAATTCCGATATAGGATAACGTGAACCCTTTCCAAATCGGCCATGTGATCCCCAACCTTTGTAATGCATAATCAAGGCCACCTGCTTCAAATGAATTGAAAAGCACTATACCCGGATTCAACATAAGGGAGATATAAGGGAGCCACCTTTGATTTGTCGTTGTTGGATTTTGATTAAGGTTATACATAATCTCACCTAGCAAAATATACAAAAGACCTGTTCCGACTACAAAGAACAGCATAACGCCATACGTCGTAATGGTTGCGACCATCGTCTTTCGAATAATTGTCGAAAACATGACACCTAGACTACCAATCATGAGCATCGTTAATAAATGTAACCCAAACGTGATCAGCACCATCTTGGGTGAAACCCCACCATACAAAAACACAAGGCTGTATAACGGAAGCGACGCGATTAGCATTAAAACAAGAAATGCTAGGGACGAAAACAGTTTACTAATCACAATCGACATAGAAGATTGTTGGGTAGTAAGCAGGATGTTAAGCGTCTGACGTTCACGCTCCCCACTGATAGCACCCGCTGTGAGCCCTGGCGTAATAAAGGCGATCAAACCCATTTGTCCCATGGATAAAAGCAAAAACAATGTTCGACTATCATTAGCCGTGAAGCCGTTTCGGTTATGACCTTCAATCCATATAAAAGCAAGACATACTGCAGCACATACGGCTAGGTAAAACAAAATACCAAGGAAACTCTTAAACGAACGAAAGCGTAATTTAATTTCTTTGTTCAAAACCGGATTTATGAATAGGGAAGATAGTTTATTCATTTACTCCCCTCCCTTCGTGATTTCCATGAAGATATCTTCTAAATTACTTTGTTTTTGCGTAAACGAAAGGATAGGAATCCCTTGCGTCACTGCTTTTTTCAGCAGTTCAATTTGTTCATCATCTGATCCATCATAGGAAACATGGATGAGCAACTCATCTTTTTCATCACGGTCGATTTGTTGCACATTCGGATCATCTTCAAAAAAGGAAACAGCCTGATCCACATTATTTTGTACCGAAACTTGTAATACTTTTTGCGCTTGCAGCTGGTTCTCAATGTGAGTCACATTTCCACTTGCGATCAGGTTGCCATGCTCAATGACACCAAGGTAATCACACATCTCCGATAACTCAGGCAAAATATGCGAGGAGATCAGAATCGTTTTTTCCATATTTTTAAGCTCTTGCAAAATCCCGCGCATTTCAATACGTGCTCGCGGATCTAATCCTGAAGCTGGTTCATCCAAAATGAGCACCTCTGGATCATGGATGAGAGAACGTGCAAGGCAAAGTCGTTGCTTCATACCTCGAGATAGGTAGTCAACATAAGCATCTCTTTTATCCGTTAAATTCACAAGCTCAAGCAATTGCGGAACGATGGCTTTACGTTCCTTGCTTGGAACCCCGTAACTTGCTCCATAAAAGTCGAGGTACTCATGAACTTTAAATTGATCATACACACCGAAGAAGTCCGGCATATAACCAATATGTTTTCGAACCTGATTGGGTGATTTAGTTACGTCATACCCATTTACATAAGCTGTACCACTTGTTGGAGCTAGGAGTGTAGCTAAAATCGAAAACGTTGTAGATTTTCCTGCTCCATTCGGACCAACAAATCCAAATACTGTCCCTTTATCGATCGTTAAATTCAAGTCATTTAACGCTGTAAATGATCCGTAACGTTTGGTTAAGTTCGTAATTTCAATCATGGATTTGTCACCCCTTTCACGTTAATGCTTGGTACGAAAATCGGACCTTTCATGTTATTACTCGGTACCGTAGCCCGAATTGTAATCGTATTTTCTTCAATATAGGTCTCTTGAACGTTCTGATCAAAAGAAGCATCCTCAATCGAATCGTACGCATCAACCTTCGCATTATAGATGGCAAAACTTACACCACCAGGTCGTTGTTGAAAGTCTAAGGATAATTTATTCACTTCAAAACCTTGCTTGGTAAATGCTTCAGGCAGATTATACTTTAATAGATACGTACCTTGATTAGCATCAAACATTAAATCCCCTCGGGTTAAGCCATTATATCGAACTTGCCCTTCAACTGTAGTTAATGTTGGATTTCTCAATTCCGTTGAAACAGATTTATTCCCACTACCTAAATTAATGTTCACAGCTTGGGTTACGAGATGAAGGTTATCTTGAGATGTTTCTTTACCATTTACATTCGCATCATAGATTTTATCCTTAGTAAACCCAATGAGAACTGGGTTATTTTGATCTGCAAACATGCCGTATCGAGCTGCCATTTGAACTAGGTCTCTTCTTACGTTTTGTTCATTTTGATTCAAATTGTTCGTTGGTCTATTAAACATTTGATAGGCGGTACGTTCATCCGGTGCTTGGAATAACAATTGCGTTTGCATATTGATATCGAGTGACTTAGATTCACCAGCCTGGATTGAACCAATCTCTTGATAAGACTGTCCCCCAACGATGTACACATCCTCAAATGAATAAGGGAAATTATTCGTGATTTCGCCGGTTAAATGTTTGTCATCGAAATTAATTGTGTTTGAGAAATGTCCATATTCCTTAAATGGAAGATTCACTGTTACACTACGGGGGGACCAAAATTCTACATCCTCAAAGTACACACGACTGTTGTCACTACCCGTTTCAATATAAGGTATATCCTCAGCGCGCATGTTTGTAGAACGTCTTGTGTTGGTTGGGAACGATTCAAGTGAAGCATCCACTTCTAATGTGTATGTGCCAGATTCTTTGGAAAGCATGGAGACAGATCCTTTTCCGTATCCCTCTCCATTTTGATCGACGGATACGATCGAAACAGCTTTTGTTTTGTAATCGCCTAATCGATCTTGGGCACCAACTACATATAATCCAACCGAAGTGATTACAGCAAGCGCAGGAATCACCAACCATGCCCACTCTCGCTTATCTATCTTCTTCAAAATGAAATACAGAATGGGAACAACCAATAAAATATAGCCTAAAAACAGAAAGGCTAGAGTAGAAAGTTTAAAATTCGCTAATGTTTCAAAATAACGAGACGTATCCCCCAGGCGATCATAGAGATTCATATTGTGGTTAGGCTGATAATTTCCAACAACTGAATCCCATATATCTTCATTTCCACCCCATTCTTGAAAAGCGGGGTGACTAATATCATAGGTGAATTGTGTGATCTTACCCTGTCCTTGATTTTGTTGAATCACTAAAGGCGAACCGTTCTCCTCATACTTAATGGTAGCCGCTTTTCCAGCGGTTCCCTTGTACAATTCGAAATTCGTGATATCGAACTGCTCGATTTGATTGAAGCGCTCAATTGAATTCACAGATTTCTTACCTTCTATTTGGAAAGGCAGATCCTCACTAAGGATTCCATATTGCTGCATCAAACCAGGTGTACTACCTGTTGCAATATGGCCACCCTTTTGCATCCACTGTTTAATAGCCTTTTGACGATTTTCAGATAGGTTTGCTATATCATAATCTTGTATCACAAGAACATCCAATACATGAAGCCCCGTGGAATCTTTCGGGATATCCTCAGCATCTAAGAAAAGGATTTCTGGACTTTCTCCCATAAAAGAAAGTAATTTTAAGTAATTTAATTGGTCCGGTTGATCTGTCAGAACACCGATTACCGCTTTGTTATCTTGTATGTACGTTGGGCTAATCGATAATCCAGTATCAACGGGAACTTTTTTCCCATCTTCCCAGTTTCCTTCATATAAATGGAACTGTTCAACACTTGGTTGCCCTAGTCCATTTCGGAACACATTCATCCCTTCCATTTGCGGAACGGAAAAATGGATCTTTTTTGTTGCACCAGCAGCAATATCAATGGGAATGACTTTATTTCCGATTGAATTATAATCTCGAGGAATGACCACTGTTAAGTCTCCTGAAAAGTCCTCTCCATTATTTGTAACGGTTAACGTTATTGGGAAACCCTTATTTCTTTTCGCTTTTCCATTTAGGCCTTCATCGACTTTTATCTGTAATCGGCCTTCTTCAGCATGCGCTAGATTACTAACACCAGTAACCATGCATATTAAAAGTAATGCACATGCTGTAATTTTTATGATCTGTTTATTCACAGTTCTCCCCCCTATGCTCCTTCTTTTAGACGAAAAAGTCCCCTGTTTTGTTTCACTTTTTTACAAATCTAGTTAAATTGTAGTGTAAGATCTCCAAAAATACTATCCTGCAAAGGCTTTTTTCTCACCACTATATAGACGTAAGCAACTCTATCTTCAGTTATTTTTTGTCAACGCTCAACTAGCTTTGGTTTATCTAGAAATCTTACTTGTGTAAAAACTATGGACCAAAAATTACCTAGGAAATAATTTTTTGAAAGGAAAAGGGCATTAGAAGACAAGTTATTGTGAAAGTAATGATTAAGCTGTTATTGAAACATGTTCAAAACAACTATCGAATAAGATAAGTAACAAAATAAATCTGAAATGGGGTGTGACATGATACAAGTATCTGGAATGCCTTTTCAGCTAACGGATTCGTCGAACTTTGGAAATGAACAAACTATAATTATTAAAGCAATGATTGACGCACCTTCCCTTTATTCTTTTTCCTCATTTAATGACCTTTTATTTGATATCAATCTTCGAAAAGAAATTATAGAAAGTGCAAAAGAAATGAGTGAAGGTGAATCTGAATTTACAACATTTCAATATACCCAATGTAATCCTGAATACTGGTACTTAACGACAGAAGGTGGTTTCCAATTAAATCGTAATAAATACCCTTCTGATGCAATTCGAGATATTTATATAAACAGTTCACTTTATGCGTTTGAGTGTGCAATGGCGTGTGTCATCACCTTTTACAAAGCTACTTTGGATCGTATAGGGGAAGGTATGTTTAATTACGTGTTTCAAAACCTGTATTTATACAGTTGGCACACTGACGTTGACCTCGGTCTATACACCTTTTATGGGGACCATTTTATACCTGGGGATGTGGTTTATTTTAATAACCCTGAATATGATCCTAGCACTCCTTGGTACCGTGGTGTAAATGCTGTTGCTATGTTTGATGATGATGTTTTTGGTCATGGGTTTGGAATAAAAAGTACTGAAGGCATGATCCAAACCCTTAATGAAACGAGAAAGCCAGAGAGTAATCAAACCGCTTACTTAACAAGTTTGGTCACTAGAATTTCTATTCAAAATTCTGCAAACCGCAGCACATTGAATCCACTGTATAAACAGCAGCCTATGATTATTCACCACAATAAACCTTCCATTTCATATAGGCATTATCTATCCTATCTTTATAAAATGTTTATGAGTTAAATATGATTTTGGGTATGATACCCGCCCATTTTGTATGTTGACGGGCTCATGTCTGTACTAGGTGAGTATAATATAGTGAATAATCCCAAAAAGGAAGTGTTAACATGCATGCAAATGTAAATGCTGCTCCTGTTGCTGGAGCCAATGTTGCGCCAATGGCAACTGCACCTGGTTATGGATATGGTCGTAGGCCCGACACCTTTGTATTAATTGTCGTGTTGTTTATCTTGTTAATCATTGTTGGTGCTGTCTGCTACTGCTAACAGTAAGCATAAAAGAAAATCCTGTACAATTTTAGTTGTACAGGATTTTTTATTATTCATAACAGAATTAAAGCCCCCCTCTTGAAAGATCAGCTCAAATATATTAAGGTTGACCTTCCTGCTGTTGCCTCTACTCACTTAGAGAGGGGGCAAAATTTGAAACAATATGAAGTTGGTTCCTTAATTAAAAACCACTGTATTAATTGCCATAATGATGAACAAAAAGTTATGAAGGTAGTGCCTAAAGAATTTTCTGAAAAAGTAATAAATACACTATGGATTCAGTGTATAAAATGCGGACAAAACCATAGTCGTTTAACATCAAATAATGACTAATTCTAATTAAAATTATAATTTCACTTATCGATTAACGTGTCATGACTTGCGCTTGGCACGTTTTATTTGTTTATTATCATGGCTTTGATGAGCTTCTAAAACCTTTTTTTCTCAACTTAATGAACCTGTTAATTAGAAAGTTTACCTTTCGCAAATGAAGCATTAAATAATGGTTTCCTTCCTCCGTAATCGCGCCCTAATTAGGAAGACTTGATTCGAAGATTAATACCATTATTTGTTTAACTACTTGTTAACGCAATTAGGGCCAAACTTTTTTAGTTTTCAGCGTTTGAACACTAACTCCCCCCATTTTTTTAAGTTTTATGTTTTGTTGTATTTATAAAAAAGACAGGTTCTTAAACAAAAGCGCCCATAAACTGAAGACTTTAATTCTAGATAATTATAAATTTGTTTTTCACCTAACGTACTCGTTAGTTGTACACTAATTGATTACTTTAAACAATTATTAGTCTTTTGGTTTATCTTTTCCCATAGAGTCAAATAATTGTGAAGATGATAAGGCATTGAAAGGTAATGTGACATTGTGTTTAAGTCCTTCGTTGTAAGATGCTTTTAAGTCTGTAATTAGTACGCCCAATGAGGTATCTGCAGTCCATTCAGAAATATCGTCCCAATTTCGAGCTACCCAACTATCACCTGTACTTACTTGAAGTAAGTTTAATATCTCTTCCTCAGGCAAGTCATATTCATTCGCTAATTTAAGTCCTTCAGCTACTGCATTTATGTTAATACCCAGAATCATATTGTTAATTAATTTTGCTGCCTCGCTGTTACCTGGTTTATTACCGTAGTAGAACGTATGGGATCCTATTGCATCGAAGTATCCCTTAAAAGATTCCACGATTGCCTCATAACCCGATGTCATAATTGATAATGTACCAGCTTGAGCACCTGAAACCCCACCACTTACCGAAGCAGAAATCATTTTTAATTCACTTTCTTCTTCGACTTTCTTACCTAATTCATTCATTGAATCAGGGTCGAGAGTACTCATAACGATAATTGTTTTATCTTTAGGATGGGCAGATAATAGACCGTCTTCTCTAAAAATGATGTCAACATTTTGTTCATAGTCACGAACCATTGAGATGATTGCCTCGTCTGCTAGTTCTCCTACCTCTTTTAAAGTTTCTACCATGGTTATTCCAGCATGGTTTGCCTTTTCATATACTCCTTTGAAAGCGTCATAGCCTATTACTTCAAAACCAGCTTTCTTTAAATTAACTGCCATTGGAAAGCCCATCGCTCCTAGCCCTACAAATCCAATTTTTTTACTCATTATAATTCCTCCTATTGATTAAAAAATCATAATCCATCACATCAATAACTTTAAAAAAGTTGATTATGCTTTGTGTTTTTACGATAAGTCGACAAATTCATTTTTTAAGGTCTTAAATCGCTAGTCCAGTTATTTTATTCCATATTATCAAGGATCCAGCTTAAGGAACAATTGATATGGTTCCTGACTTGGTTGTAATGGCTCGGTGAAACGTTCAAGTCTACTAGCTTTACAGAATTATGTTTCTTTAGTTCAATCGACAGTGAAGCCTCACTAACTAGAAGGAAGTTTACCTACAACTTATGAAGAAAATAAAAAAACACATGATCCCAAAAGTGAGATCATGCGCTTGATAGAACCTATTAACCTTTTACAGAACCAGCCAGCAACCCTCTCACAAAATACTTCCCTACTAAAATATAGACAAGCAGAGTTGGCAATGCAGCTAGTAAAGCCCCGGCCATTTGGACGTTCCACTGAACAACCTGACTTCCGGCAAGGTTTTGTAAAGCTACCATGACCGGTTGTTGATCAGATTGTGTCAGGGATACAGCAAATAAAAACTCATTCCAAATGTTTGTGAACTGCCATATCGCAACGACCACAAATCCTGAAATCGATAATGGGAACATAATCTTTCCGTAAATCTTTAAGAAGTTTGCTCCATCGATTTTAGCTGACTCCAACATCGAGTATGGAATGCTTGCGTAGAAATTTCGAAACATCAACGTGGTAATCGGAAGGCCGTACACCACGTGTGTGAAAATCAACCCTGGAATAGAGTTGTATAACCCCATATCTCTAAGGAAAACAATCAAAGGAATCAGGATACTTTGATACGGAATGAACATCCCAAACAAAATCGCTGTAAAAACGATTTCTGACCCCTTGAACTTCCACTTTGACAAGACATAACCATTCAATGATCCAAACAGCGCTGACAAGAGTGTTGCTGGAATCACAAGGTAAAAGGAGTTCATAATATTTGGAGCAAGTTTTGAAAATGCCGTGCTATAGCTACTTAAGTCAATGGTTGATGGTAGCTGCCACATCGTATCTAATGAGATTTGATCAAATGGCTTTAAGCTCGTGACGATCAACACATAGACAGGCATTAAGTAAAATAAGCTGAATGCAATGAGTATTAAATAGATAAATGGTTTCGTTAAACGTTTGGCCATGTTAATCCTCCCTCCTGTTGACGACTAAATAAGGGATAATAAACACTGCAACACTAATTAGAAGGATCATGGCAATGGCCGCACCACTCGCATAATCATTAGCCCTGAATGTTGTTTCGAACATATACAACGCTGGAACATCAGTTACATAGTTCGCTCCAGGTCCAGTCATCGCATAAATCAAATCAAATATTTTTAACGAGATGTGTGCCATAATAATAATCACACTCATCGTTATAGGACGAAGCTGAGGAAAAATAATTTTGCGGTAAAGCTTCCATTCTGACGCTCCATCCATACGAGCGGCTTCTTTTAATTCTTCAGGAATCCCTCTCAAACCTGCAAGATACATAGCTAAAGAGAACCCTGTCATCTGCCAAACGGCTGCAATGACAATGGCAATGATCGCAACAGGAATGCCAAATTCAATTTTTCCGATCGGTATCCCAAAAAGGACTTCAGTGCTCACATACCATTTCGGCGATAACCCAATCTTTTCCAATAAAAGGTTCACACCTGTAGAAGGGTTCAATAACCACTGCCAGACAACTCCTGTTACAACGAATGATAGTGCCATCGGAAATAAGAATATGTTACGAAAAATCGATTCCCCTTTAATATTCTGATCAATAAGAATCGCAAGTAGTTGTCCCATAAAGGCAACAGCACCAATAAACAGAACTGTAAAGATAATCGTATTTCGTATATCTGCCTGGAAACGAAAATCCTTAAATAAATTAAGATAGTTTTCAAAACCAGCAAATGAATAATTGGGAATCAGAGAGCGCCATTCACTCAGTGACACATACCCTGTCCAACTAATAAAACCATAAACAAAAATGCCTATAAAGATAATGGAAGGTAAGATAAATAAAATAGACCAAATACGATCGGAGTTGCCTTTAATCACCTGAACAGCCTCCTTTCATTTCTAAAGCGGAAGCGCCTGCTTAGCAACGAAGGGAGTGGACTGAGCCCGTAGTAAGATAAAGGAAACACAAATTGTGAAACAATTTGATGTTGACTTATCGAACGGAGGCGAGGGAACTCCCTTCGTTGCTGGGCGCTGGAGCTGGATGTGGCCCACTCTACTAAATAAATTAAAGCCACTAATTACAAAAATCACCTTACTCCATATAAACGATAGAAGGGAGGCACACTTGACCTCCCCGCTACCCTATTATTTAAGTGAGCTTACAGATTGTTTTAGTGATTCGATAAATTGGTCTACTTTTTGCTGTGTAACAAATACGTTTACTGCCTGGTTTACTTTCGTTACAACCTGTTCAGGTGCTGCTGAACCGTGAGCTAAGCTTGGTGTAAGCTTTGAATCTTTGAAATCCTTGATTGTATCTGTAGAATACTTTCCGTACTTAGACATGTCTGCATCTGTACGGGCAGGGATCGAACCTTTTTTCGGGTTAAATGCGTCCTGACCTTTTTTCGAACCAAGAACCGTTAAGAATTCTTTTACTTGGTCAGGATTTTCAACGCCTTTAGGTAATCCGAATGTATCCGTGATAACCTGGAATTCGCCTTCTGTTCCTGGAGAAGCGAACCAACCATAATCTTCACCTGGCTTTAGGTCCTTACTCTTGTAATAACCATTCGCCCAGTCACCCATGATATTCATAGCTGCTTTTCCATCAGCTACTAACTGAGAACCATCCTGCCAAGCACGAGCGCTGTGATCTTCGTTTACATAAGCTAGAACTTTCTTGAACATTTCAGCAGACTTCACAACACGCTCATCATCCATTGGAATTTCACCATTCCAAAGTTTGTTGTAGTCTTCTGCTCCTAGGTTTGCCTGAAGAATGCTTTCGAAGACCATAGTGGATGGCCACACGTTTTTGTCACCAAGAGCAAGTGGTGTGATGCCTTTCGATTTAAGCTTTTCAGCTACTTCTAAGAATCCATTCCAATCCTTAGGTGGTTCTATGTTGTTTTCTTCAAATACCTTTTTGTTATAGAAAACGACGTTTCCGCGGTGAATATCAACTGGAACGGCATAGATATTCCCGTCTTTACTAACCATATCGATTAGATCTTGAGGAAAAACGTCTTTCCAGTTATTTTCTTCGTAAAGATCGTTCAGTGGCTGCATTTTATCAGCCGCTACCCAACCTGCAAGCAGCTCATCTCCACCGTGTACCTGGAATGTGGATGGTGGGTCTCCTCCTTGCATACGGTTAGCTAGCACAGCTTTGGCGTTTGAACCGCCGCCTCCTGCTACTGCTGCGTTTTCGATTTCTATGTCTGGGTGTTCTTCTTTAAATTGATCCATAAGTGCGTTAAGACCTTCAGACTCCCCGCCTGCAGTCCACCAGCTGAATAATTCAATTTTTCCTTCTCCTCCAGATCCATCTGAACTAGAGTCGGAATCGCTACAAGCTGCCATTGTCCCGATTAGAAGGATGGCGATCATCCATAAAAAACCGTATCGTTTCAAAAATAAAACCCCTTTCATCCATAAGTAATTGTAATCGCTTTCATTTACAATGTATCATGGTGAAGGGGTGTTCATTTTAAGAACTCTCTTCAATATTTTGTTGTTTAACCGCATTATTTTGATGTAAGAAAAACGGAGGTGCCCGATTAGCAACTTATATGCTGGATTGAGCCGCAGTAAGATTAACAAAACTTGCTGATTGGCAAGCCAATAGGCGCAGACAGAAGCATAATTACCATGGTACTTTCACCTAGAAATTTTAACTACGTCGAGTTCCTTCATTGTTAAAATTTCATTTAACAAACGTGTAAAGGAAACACGAAGAACGAAGTGATTCGATGTTGACTTATCTTACTGAAAGAATGATCGACTAAGTACGTCACGTCCTGTGACAACGTCGATCTAACCCACGTCGTGTGGGCCCAAGCATACTAGTTGCTGGGCGCTGGAGCTAGACACCTATGATCAACATCTTATCTATGACTTCATAGAAGGAACCCTATATTCAGAAGGCGTCACGCCCATTCGTTTTTTAAACACACGACTAAAATAATTCGGATCTTTATAGCCCACTAGTTGGCTGATTTCTTTTAAAGGTTTATCGGTTGTTGTTAATAGCTCTTTGGCTTTTACAACCCTGAGATCTGTCAGGTAATCTACAAAACTTTTATTGAGTCTCTCTTTAAAGATTTTGCTGAAGTAATAAGGACTTAAAGATACGTGTTCTGCAACGTCTTCAAGCGTAATGGGTTCTTCAAAATGAGATTTAATCCATTCTTCCGCTTCCCAAATCGCATCTTTTGACGTGACATGCTTCCAGCTTCGAATCCCATCTGAAGCTTGTGCCACCTTTTGTACAGCCCATTTTCTCCAATCACTTGGATTCATTTCTTCAGGAAAATCACTTAGTAAGCTTTGCTCCGCTATGCCCATTTCTTTGATAATGCCGTAGACTGCATGAACAAGATCCTTACAATAAGAGATCCTTTCCTCAACACCTTCATCCAGTAACGGCCAGAGCTGTTCAAATTGATGAATGGCTAAATCAGAATCTCCACTACGTACAGCTTCATAGATTTTCTTCTCTTGCACTACACGGTTAAAGGCACCAGGGGCAAGTTGTGATTTGGCTTCATCATACAAAACATATCCTTTTTGAAGATTCACAAAAGCCATTGCAATCACAGCCTCATGATAGGAATGAATGAGCTGTGAAGGTTCATTATAAAGGTTTCCAATACCGATGGTAATCTTTTTTTGGAAAGCGGATTGGAATCGTTGCAGAGTGGTTCTAATCCATTTTGATAGATTTGCAACCTTTTCCTCATCCTTAAAGGCAAAAACCCAAACAGGAAAGTGTCCGCTCTGGATCGGTCCAACTAAACAATAAGTGCTTTTCTCCAACTCTTCTTTGATCCACACTTGTTGTTCTTCGTATCCTTGTGGGTCATCCAAATGAACAATCATCGCACAACCCTTACCACTAGATGCAGGGAAAAATGAAGCTAACTCTTCAGGGTAATGCTCCATAACTCGCTCCGTAAAATAAGCTTGCATCCAGTTAGATTGAATCAGTGACAGAATGGCCTGCTTATCCTGGCCTTCATTCTCTTTTTGTCGTTTTTCTGCTATTCCATTCAAAACTCGCTGAAATGTAGCATAGAGTTCAGATTTTTTTGCAGGCTTTAACACATACTCCTGAACCCCCTGTCGCATGACTTCCCTTGCATACTCAAATTCGTTATATGCCGTCATCATGATGATTTCAATGTCAGGATTCCAAGCTTTTATCTCTTTAACAGCTTGAATGCCATCCATACCAGGCATTTTGATATCCATTGTGATTAAATCTGGGTGATGCTCCTTAGCTAAATCGATCGCTTCTCTTCCTGATACCGCTTCTCCAATGAGTTTGAGCTCAGTAAATTGGTCCGTGACCATCTTTTTCAACCCTTCGCGCTCGATCATCTCATCTTCAACCATTAGCCACTTCATCATATCCCTCCTCTGGCCTGTTCGATTGGAAGTTGGAGTCGAATAGTTGTTCCATTCCCTATCTCAGAATCGATCGTCACAAGCTCTTCTCTCTCATAAAACAACTCTAGCCTACGAATAATGTTCGGTAAGCCAATCCCTGTCGTGTGTCCATTTCTGTTTGTCTCTTGTAGTTCTTCATCATTACTCGGTGTGGCTAAAAGTTTTTCCACTTGTTCCTCACTTATCCCTACACCATTATCTTGTATATCAATAAGGGTCATACCATCTCTAATCATTGAAGAAATACGAATTTCTCCCCCAGCTTCCAAATTTTCAATACCATGAATAAAGGCATTTTCTACAAGAGGCTGGAGGGTTAAAACAGGAAGAGGTGTCCCTGTTGTATCCGGATGGATGTCCTCTTCATAAGTAAAACGTTGACCAAAACGAGCTTGTTGAATAAACATATACTCATTTACATTTTTCAACTCTTCTTTTAACGTAGTCGGTTGGTCCAATCGCGTTAAATTATGGCGAAGCAAAGTAGACACTGCTTCAATCAACTCACTTGTCCTTTTTGCATCCTCAATATAAGAGGTTTTCGCAATCATATTAAGCGTATTAAAAAGAAAGTGTGGATTCACTTGACTCTGTAAGCTCTTCAGCTCCATTTCCTTCATCAATCGTTTCATTTCAGACTTCTGTTTAATTTGCGTTACAAGAGATTGAATGTTTTCTCGCATACTATTAAACGTTTCCGTTAAAAACCCGAGCTCATCCTTTGTTTGCACAGGTACTTTCTCCCCATCAAACTTTCCAGAAGCAATTTCTCTAGCTGCATGAGCCAGGTCATGGATAGGTCTTGTGATTCCTCGTGAAAACCAAAACGCAAATAACAGCGATGCAAACAACGTGAAGGCAAAGACAGCTAGGCGCATTTTTTCAATAAAGCCATTGTGGACGACAAGGCTTTTGTAAAAACTATCATATTCCGATAACTCTTCATTAATGAGTGTGAGTGCTGTTTCTTGAAGATAAGACAGTACTTCCTCTGCCTCAATCATACGAGCAGAGTACTCTTTAATGTTTTCCTTCTGATAAGCTTGGAGGGCTTGATCGCTTTCCTCAAGAAAGCTTTCAATCATATTGGAGTAGTTCTCCACCACCAATTGATTTCGATCAATCTTTTCAGGCAGTTGCCCTTGCAAGGTTTTAAGTTCTTCTCGCCCATCCTTATACTCTTCTAACAGTTCAGGAGATTTATTAATAATATAGCTCTTTAAATTTTGATAGACGTCTTCTGTAGTTTGTTCAACTTCGTTCAGTAAAAAGAAGCGTTCAAGCAAAATATCATATTGTCGAATGGTATCTTGGCTTCCTTGATAGAGAAAGTAGGCAACGCCATTCATAAATAAGATCAACAAGATGAAAAAGGTCATGAGCTTCGTCTGAATATGAATCATGATGGACCCTCACTTTCATCAGGAGAAGGTTCCTTTCTCGTTAAATCATCTCGTCTTAAAATATCCGTTCCTGTATGATGAATGGGCTCAACTGTCTTCCCATTACCAATCTGCGTTAGTAGTCTCACACTTTCATAACCCATTTTATAAGGCTTCTGAACAACGGTTGCATCGATAATGCCATTCCGGATAAGTTCGATCGTTTCAGGTAACGTGTCAAAGGCTATGATATAAACACCATTTGTACGCCCTCTTTGTTGAACCGTTGAAGCAATTCCATAACTATCTAGGGCACTCGTGCCAAAAAAAGCATCCATATCGGAATACGTGCTGAGCATTTCATCTGCTTTTTCAGCCGCTTGGATACGAGTGATGTTTGAGGCCTTTACGTCTAAAATCTTAACCCCTGGAGCATTCTTTACAGCATCGCGAAACCCTTGAACACGAAGTTGCATATTGCGGGCCTCGAAGCTCCCTGTAATTATGCCCACATTGGCTTCACCACCCGTATCCTTGATAAGAGCTTGTCCAGCTAAAAATCCAGCCTGATAGTTGTCTGTACCCACATAGGCTGAGCGTTCACTTGATGCTGCGTCCGTATCAATCGTGATAACAGGAATACCCTTATCGATCGCTTGATTGATGACAGGAGCAAACGTTTTTTCATCTAATCCCTGTGTGATAATGCCATCGACTTTGGCTGCAACAGCTTTTTCAATCCATTCTATGTGCTCTGACACACTCGTCTTTTTCGGCCCATTGTACTCAACTGATACACCTAGGGCCTCCTCTGCTTCTCTCGCCCCTTTTTCGACTAACCTCCAATAATCATTATCTGTCTCTTGTGGGATCAAGACGAAATGAAAATCCTCTTTCTCTTGTGAATGGACTTGATCAATTCGCACATTATTTTGAAGCGCTTTCATATAATAGAATACTGAAATACCACCAAAGAGCAACATCCCCCCTGCTAGAATGATATAAATCAACCGTTCATATCTCATACTCGCCAGGCTCCTTTAGCTCCCGTTTTTATTTATGTATGAAAACCTCTATTTTTCTACCTTCAAAGCACTTGCCAGAACTTCTCGGTAAACATCATTCCACTTATGATAATAGTCAGCTACTGCATTGGTATGGATAAATGTTCGTTGTCCTGATTCATGTTCAGCTTTAAAAGGATGCAATTGGGTAATATCCATTCTGTAAAAAGCTTGGTATCCTATCTTTGGATAAGGACCATTTTCATGCCAATTTGGATTTTCGCTATGATTAACTTCAATCGTTCCAAGAAATGCACAATCCCCTTCCACATACCCTTCTTCCATCGCCTCTCGCTTGAAGCACTCTATAGGGGTTTCTCCGGTTTCAATATGTCCACCTGGGAAATCCCATCCACGATCAACTAAATCAACCATCATTAACTGACCATCAAAAAAGCAAAAACCATGCGCGCTTGTGATGAGGTCTTTTTGTGGAAGATGATCACGTTCTTGCCAGGTTAGCTTAACCTTCGCCTCTCCCCAATCCACATATGTAGATGTCATGTTTTTTCCTCCTCACCTCCCTATTTCTATTTTTACAGGGGGTAATCCTTTTCAAAATTTCGTTTTTATCTCGAAATACATGAATGCCGTAACACTTATATGTGTGTCACGGCATTTTTTGAGTGAGTTTATTCATGATTGGTTATTTGCTTCACCATTCTTTCTGCAATCTCTTCAGATGGTTGTTTATGAGTTTGACTCAAGATTACATTTAAAGAATAAGTAGCATCTTTAGTGTTCAGAACATAATTTTCCTTATTTCCCACAGCAAAATACTGAACCTCATAGCCTGAAATGATTAAGAGAATGACAAATAAATAGATTCGTACACACTTCAATTTACCATTCCTCTCGTTATCTTAAGGTTTCCTTATCCCCAATGTGTTCTATTTGGTCCAGTTTCCACGGTTTATTACCTTCCTTTGAATAGCTTGTGGAATAGGTTTTTTCTTTCTCAATTAAATTCCAAACCATAGGATTTTCTACCATTATTTTTTTCTTAACTTGTTTTTCGCTATAAAGATCGTAAGCAATGATCCATGCATGTTTATAGTCTTCTGAATAACCTTTATTTACAACATGTAAATCAGATGCAGTGGAAGTAATAGATGCGCCAGTACATGCGGACATAACAAGGAGGCATATACTAACAACTAAAATAGAAAGCATTCTTTTCATTGAGCTGCACAACCTTCTTCAAGTTATAATTCAAAAAGAACCAAAACAGAATTATTCAAGATTTTTTCTCTTTAATAGGTACCTTTCAAGTTTAGGGGCCTACATCCCAAACATCCCTATCATTCCCCAAATCTGCATCAACGCCTGACTCAAGATAATGACAACGGCTCCTAAAATGACAAAGGTAAGATAACGTCTTTTTTGTGTACCTACTCTTAATTCCCAAACGCCTAATGCACTCAAAACGATACCAATTAACATCAGTAAATATTTTATAATGTAAAGTGAAACTGCATAAAGCATATGTATAACTCCTTTTCTTACCTCTATCGTTCACTTAGCTATATTGCTCTTGATCTTTTCCTTTCTTAAATAACAAAATCGAATGTACAATTGCACTGAAACCCATAAAAAATTGTACCCCAAAATGGAACCAGACGGATTTGTAACCTAAGCCCTCCCCAATGGGGCCTACTCTTGGAGCATAACTCTTATAAAGCACAAAAAAAGCAAGGATCCAGATGAGTATTCCTCCAACTAATAATATGTATTTACACATCCAGCCCCCTCCTTATTGTGTTACTTTCTAATCCCCTTACAACTTACCATATTTTTCTTTTTAGATATATATGTTCTGGATGAATTATGCAAAAAAAGAGCTGAACAGTAAGTCAGCTCTTCTGATGTAACCAATTTTAATATGGATCTGAAGCCTGTCCCATCCAGTGGCACTCTCTTATGTAACCCCCTATTGGTTTCCTTTTTACATGATTCTAAAAAGAAGGGTGACGATCCAAATCAGATTATTTTAATAACTCCATCTCTTGCAAAATCTCTGCCCAGGCGTCTGTACTGGGATCCACTATCATAAAGTGCTCAGCATTCGGGAGCTCCACCAATTTCACAAAATCACCAAACTCCTCGGCTTCTCGATAGTAGTGTTGGCTGATTCCTACGGGCACATGGACATCCAATGCGCCATGAACCAATACTTGATGAACATCAAGGGGTAAGAGCGCACTTGGTGATGCTTCGTTGTACCGGTTTGCCACTTCACCCGGAGATCCACCCAATAAATCAGCAGTTGGATTACTTGGTTCTCCTCCAACAGCTTGATTTCGAATATCGTGTACCTTATGCATCAAACGAAGGTCTGTTACACCCGCTAAACTCACGGCACTTTTGATTTTGAGAGGATCTTGTGTATGAAGTTCGCTGCTATCCGGTAAACGATGACGCCCAGCTAACCATAATGCAAGATGCCCGCCAGCAGAATGACCTATCGTCACGACATTATCTAATTGGAGAGAATATGTATTCGCAAGTGTTCGTACATAATCAGCTGCATATGCAACATCAAGCAACGTACCAGGCCAACTCCCACCTTCATGACCAACACGACGATATTCAATATTCCAAGTAGCCCATCCGTTTTCTGCTAAATTCTCAGCAACTGCATTGATTTGCTCAATACCATATTCACTTCTCCAAAACCCTCCGTGAATAACGACTGTAACAGGATGAGGTCCATCTCCCTCAGGAAGGCGTAATTCGCCGAATTGATGTTCATTATTACCGTAGTAGATTTTTTTCATTAACCTAGTTCCTCCTTGATCTTACTCAAATGTTCTAAAAAACACGATTCTTAAATTTTTCTAGTCGATTACTCGTATATCGTAGCATACTTTCCGAACCATCTAATGCAATGACATTTGAGTGACAATAATTCTTCATGATCACCTCTGTTAACCATCCTCCACCAACACATATATTCACAACCGTAAACGAAGCATTCTTTATTAGAAATGAAGCATAACCTCACACCACATACTTATTCTCATTTCTATTATCTAAATAAATACGTACATCAAAACTTATTTAAATCAATTAAAGGCTCTGTACCGGTTTGATACAGAGCCTTTAAACTCTTTGATGTCATCTATGCTTTCACCATATCCACATATAATTTCTGATACGCCTTTGCTTCTTGGCTTTGACCTAACTCATTATAAATTTTAGATAACCATTGTACAGGTTTAGGATTTTGGTCATGTAGCTCCATCTCCCAGCTAAAACATTCAATTGCCTCATCCATTTGGCTAAATTCATAGTACAACTCACCTAACTCCAACTGTTTATTCGGCTCATCCTGTAACACCTGCATTTGATCCACTTTTTCAATTATAGGATCAGCTTGAGGTAGGCCACGTAAAGGTTCTAGCCATTTTTGTATAAAGGATATGGAATGGTCCTTCATCAGCATTTTAATAGCTTTCTGTAAAAGTGACGCAGCTTGATTAGGTATCTTCTTAAATAAGGAAGCGATCACCGTGTTTAATTCCTCAATCTTCACATCAATTTCCTCAAGGTTAATGTGGTCTAAAACTTTATTAAAAGACTCAAGTTGATCCTCTCGTAAATCTAAATGTTGTGTAGCGATAAGGTTTAAGGCTTTTTCAGGACAATCCAATTGTACATACTGATTGAGTAAATCTTTTTGGAGTATTTTATTATTTGGGACTCGAGAAAATAAATCCTCTAACAATTGCATAAAGGCTTTACCTTGGAAATGAGACATCATTTTGTGTTGGATAAAGGTGTACCAATTATCAGTTGGGTCGTTTTCAAACTTTTGAATGGATATGGTGAGATCATCTATCCACCGCTCTTCTTCTTGTAGAAATTGAGAGAGTTTTTGAAAGGCTTCATCATCATGAAGGTGATCATGTAAAACTTGTTCATAATAAATGGGGTCTTTTTCTTTTAAAGAGGTGTTCAGTTGCTCATAAAGAGGATCGAACTTTTTAAACTCCAACGTACTAGCTAGAGAACGAACAAAGCTATTGGATGAGGCAAAATTGGCTAGGACACGATATATGCGATAGCAAGCAAACATTTTACCATTACGGCGGTTTTCATAGAACATTGTTTTAATAAATTTTATGAGCTGTTCTTTCTTAATAAACGATTCAAAAAAAGATGCAATTAGGGTAACTTCATCATAATTATACTTTTGTTTTAACTTAGGAAATAGATCATTAAATAGATGTTTCTTATATGGTTCAGACTCTGAAATCGTAGCATCAATAAGAGGATGAGGTGCGTGGAAAGTTGTGCCATGATCTAAGGCATTCTTGGCATATGAATCGGGTTTTAGAGGCTTTTCTTTTACAATATTTAAGTATTTTTGCTTATAGAAAAACATGTAGTAATGTTGTGCTTCGTCATCTGTACATTCAACGATTTTACCTTGTTTATAAACCGTCATCCGATTGACATATACAGCGTATTGCTGCTTATGATCTTTAATTGTTACTTTTGGTTGAGACATGGAATCCCTCCTATCTACTTACTTTGAAGATACCATATATTACTTTTTTTAGCACGAAAAAAATCACCCAGACATGTTATTAGGGTGATTTAATCTTCTCATTATTTCAATTTCCAGAGTTCTTTAACCCATAAGTAAGCGACTTTAACAAATGCAATAAATCCAACAATGTAGACCAGTTCATATACGATATTAGCCAAAATCCGCCCAAATGGAATGTAATCTAATCCGTACCTCCCAAAATGATTCGCTAAGAACATAAATAATGCACTAACGATTAGAGCAATGAGTAACCTTATGTATCTTTCCATTACGATGAACTCCTTTCTTTATTTTTTACATGAGAATAGCAAAAACAATGGGATTCTCTTACGTCTCTTATATTCTTCTTCACTCGAGAAATTCTCTCGCTTAGGAGAACATTCACTTATATCCTCTATGCTAAAGCCTGACCGCTTCAACATTGCAAAATAGTCTTCAGTTGTACGATGATATTTGATTACCTGTTCTTCAATCCAAGGTTCAATCCGCTGACCTGTATTGAAATAATCATCTACAATCCAATTCGACTTCTTAGGGGATTTCGTAGCACTTTCAATAGAGGAAGTTAAGACAGGATGTTGGACGCTAAATATAAATCGACCTTGATTAGAAAGCGTTTTGAAGACTTGATCAAAAATGGTTTGCAGGTCTTCGATATAATGAAAGACTAGCCTGGACATGACAACATTGTATGTATGTTTCTCGAAATCCCAGCTTTCTAAAGGTGAATGGTAAACCGATCCTTTTGTTCCTTCCAAAACTGTATTCGCCGCTTCTACCATATTTTTTGACCCATCAACGCCAACAAAATGCTCGCATCCTCTTTGAAGCAATCCATATCCAAATCGTGCATCCCCACAACCGAGATCCAGAATATGCTTTCCTGTAACATCGCCTAGCTTTTCTAAAAACACTGGCGTCTCCATCACTTCATTCGGACTTTGTTCCCGTTTACGTCGGGCCATGTAATTTTCAAAAAAAGCGTGATTATCATAAGCCTGAGATCCTTTATAACTCATTTGTCGTCCCCCTTATTATCGATAAACCCCTCTTTTATTGTTAAGAAAATCTTCTAGAGCGTCATAGTGCTTTTGATGAAACAAAGGCGGTATATGTTCAACATCGAAGAATTCCAAATCAAGTGTTTCACTCTCATCAATCTTCATCTCGCCACCATTAAGCGAGCAATCAAAAAACACACCAATAGTCTGGGCCTTATCTCCATTTGGATACTCATGAAAATACTTACTATAGACACCAATCATCCCGTTTATCGAGATATCAAATCCGGTTTCCTCTTTAATTTCTCTTATAGCTGTTTCCTCAGCTGATTCACCAATCTCTATGCAACCACCAGGAAATCCCCATTGATGATTATCTCCTCTTTTTTGAAGGAGAAGCCTTCTCGACTCATCTTGAATGATAGCCCCAGCAAAATTTAATATGACATAATCATGCCCCACTTTACCTCGAAGCCATTTAATGTACTCCACTAAGATCCCTCTCCTGTGTTATTGGTTTTCTGATATGAATATGCTTTAAATCCTGATAGTCTAATAGATAAACAACCTCACTGCATGGTACCATAAATTTCTATATTAGGGCATTTTTTCTTAGATACAAAAATAGCCCCGGTACTCTACCAGGGACTAACATTTTTATTCTAGCTCATCAATTTCCGCATGAATAAAGTCCATTAACTCCTTCACCATCTCAGCAGAGAAATCAAACTTGATACCTGCTGCTTCATACACTTCATATAGGGATTTTGTATTTCCTAATGAAAGTGCTTCTTTATAATTCAGTAGAGCTTTTTCAGGATCTTCACGGTACTGCTTATACATTTGGACGGCACCTAATTGAGCAATCACGTACTCAATATAATAGAATGGCACTTCAAAAATATGAAGAACAAACAGCCATTGTGCTTTCCTTGCTTCCTCGTAGCCATCATAGTTCACAACGCCTGGATCGAACTCTTGGCGTAACTCCATATATTTGTTCATACGCTCTTCTTTTGTATGATTTGGATTTTCATACATCCAATGCTGGAATTGGTCAATGACGACACCACCAGGAAGGAATGTCACGATACCTTTTAAAACATCTAGCTTCGCACGCTTCAGATCTTCCTTTTTATCATAAAAATGGTGCCAATAATCCATCGTGATGAGCTCCATCGTCATACTTGCAAGCTCTGAAGACTCCATTGGCGTATCACGATAATAAGATAGCTCAATCGAACGCTTTAAGTCATTATGAACACAGTGTCCCATTTCGTGAACAAGGGTCATCATATCTGAGTGTGTGTTAGCAGCATTCATGAAAATAAACGATAACTCTGAAATCGGTAAAGGTGTGCAGAACCCACCTGGCGATTTATTTTTTCGATTCTCTAGATCTAACATGCCTCGTTCATTCATGATTTCAATCAGTTCTTTGAAACGAGGGTCAAGTTCACCTAATACAGTTGCTGTTTTTTCAACAAACTCTTCTGTAGTCTTAAACGGTTTCAAAGGCTTTTTATCAGAGGGAACAGCTTTCGTATCATAAGGTCGATAATCCTCTAAACCAAGCTCTCTTCTATGTTCATCTTGAATTTCTTTCGCCAATGGTAGGACGTGCGTTTTGATTGATTCAGCAAGCTCTTTACAATCCTCAGGTGTGTAATCAAAGCGCTCATATTTTTTGAACATGTAATCTCGATAGTTTTGGAGTCCGCTATTCTTTGCCTTTTCTTGACGAATTTCAATTAAACGGCTCATAATGTCCTGAAGGTCAGGCTTCACTTCTAACATTGCATTAAAAATCAATCCAAAAGCTTTTTTGCGTACAGAACGATCAGGGTCTTGTAAATAGGTGAATAATTGCGTAATCGTCTTTTCTTCACCATTCCATTCTGCGGTCAAAGCTCCTGTATGTTCAAAATATTGTGTAGCTAGCTTATCCTCTTCGATTTCAAGCTTAACATTCGCTTCATTAAACAACTCAAGGGCATTTTGTTTACTTCGGATTAAGCGACTGTACTCCGCTTCACTTAATTTTTCTTTCCACTGAGTGTTCATAAACTTTTGATCTAATTTCGCCTGATATCGCTTCACAAGAGGCTCAATCTCTTCTTGATCATATTCAAACGCTTCTTTTGCTTCCTGATCTTCATTGTTCGCTTGAAAGTCAATATAATGCCCATCTGTTGCCTCTTGGATCGCATCATAAAAATCAGAAACATCCTTGAGCCAAGCCTCTAGTTCTTCAGCTGATGTAATATCTCTTTCAAGTAAACCTTGAAAATGCTCTTCAACTTTTTCTTTATCTTTAAAATCGTATTTTTCAATGTAAACTTTGGTTGTATTCATCGTGTTCCTCCTAATAAATGGTCTCCTTATGTATTCGATGGAATCCTGTGAAATCCTTGTTCTATTGTACATAAAAAAAAGACTCCCACGAATGGAAGTCTTTTTCTTAAAGGATCAATTACTTTTGAACGTTAGCAGCCTGTGGGCCACGGTTACCTTCAACGATTTCAAAAGAAACTGTTTGGTTTTCTTCTAAAGTTTTGAAGCCTTCGTCTTGAATAGCAGAGAAGTGAACGAATACATCGTCTTGACCTTCTACTTCGATGAATCCAAAACCTTTTTCTGCGTTAAACCATTTTACTGTACCTTGTAACATAATGTTACCTCCTGCGTGGAATTAATCCACAATTAGATTACTATTTTTGCTCAACATATTCATTCAAGACGAAGCAACTTTCATTACTTTCTCTTTCATTCGTACACGAACATCAATAATTAACTTTTATTATAGCACAAGGTACAAACAGATGTCACGATATTTTTTCTTTTTTTAATCTATTTATCCAATTTGTCTCTCCTTTAAATATTATATTTTAAAACTTTTAGCACATTCAAATAAAGGGTTCTCCTATTTTTTCTTGTATACTATTAAAGAAGGTAATCATACTGAATATTTTATAGATTTAAGATTTTACATAAGGGTGGGAGAACCTTGGGTCATTATAGTGAACAAGTGTTAGATCAACTTTCTTTTGGCGTAATGGCGATCGATTTAGACTATCAAATCATCGCATTAAACAATATGGGGGCTGAGTTACTAAAAGTAAATAAAGACGATGTCATGGGAGGAAACGTTTATGATCTGTTTCCTTCAGCACCAAATGAAGTTCGTCATGTGGAGCGAACCATTGAAACACATGAAGAGTATCATGTAGATGTAATGCCTTATCACTGGGGAGATTACAATTTATATCTATCTATTCAAACGAGAATTCTAAAAGAAAATGATGAAGTGTATGGGGCTATGGTGGAGTTCACAGATGTGACAGCCCTATATGAAAAACAATTAAAATTGATAAACAGACTTGAAGATATGGCCGTGAACGTTATTCCATTGAATGAAGGAATTGCTCTTCTTCCGCTTCAACCGATTATAGATGAAGTAGATTTCCACTATGTATTAGATAAGAGTATTGATCGGGTTTCAAAGATGAATGTAAATGATTTGCTTATTGACTTTTCTGCAATCTCAACCGTAAACCAGGAGTTTTTAGAAAAGGTTAATAAATTAATTAAAGCGGTCTCATTAATTGGCACCAGAGTAACCATTACAGGTATCCGACCTGTAGTTGCAAAAGAGTGGGGCTTTTCTCGAGATCAATCTTTCCCTACAGAAATCTATCCGAATTTAAAGATAGCGTTGGATCGAATTTATGAAAAAGACCGTGTATAGTCTATATTTACAAAAAGGGGCCAGTACAAAGCTGGTCCCTTTTTTGAAGAATTAGAAGAGAGATTATTTAGTAGAATTATGAGGTATATGATAGTCATTCAAATAAAGAAAAATCAATCTTTTTTAAACTTCCTAATTTCAGATTCATGACGTATCGTTCTTGAGGATAGAGTGTCTAAAATTCGGTCATGTGATTCTACGGACTCTTTGATCTCATCTGCCTTCTCATCTACATGCTTTTCGATATTCTCAAAATATGGAGCAAGTCCATTTATGATATTGTGCTCTAACTTCCCAATACGTGTATCCATTTCCTGAAAGCCTGTTTCTATTCGTTTATTGATTTCTTGAAAACCATTTTCCATTCGTCCATTAGTTTCTTGCAAACCTTTTTCCATTCGTTCATTAGTTTCTTCAATACGTTCATTTAATTGATCTAATTTCTGTAGAATTAGTGATTCTGATTTCATTTTTCCACCTCCCGTATTCGTAATTATTTTTTATTATATAAGCGTTTTAATAGTCAGGCAATAGGAGTCGATTCATGAAAAAATTCATTTTAATGAATATGATGACAAGAAATTCTAATTAATCCCTATAGGCTTTTATCATTTTTGCTATTCGGTAACTACTTAAAATTCTTATTACATTTCGTCACTCCAAAATCCACATGACAAACATGAATGATACATATACATGTAAAAAAATCACCTAAGGAGGAGATTGTCTACATGTATTATATGTATCCCTATCCTTACTATAGACAAAACGGTTGGGCAAATGTTTTTACATTACTCCAACAAAGTTTATATGCAGAAGGTATGGTCTGTTCCATGAGTACGCAAATGCTTTATAACCCTGAAACGAAGGATCTAAAGGGGAACACGAAAATGCACGATCACCTTGTACCAGCGTCTTATCACAGAGTAACGGCATCAGGGTCTGCTTATCGATTAACCGCCGGGGAATCTGATCCTTATATCATTACGACTGCAATATCTTGTATAAAAAATGCTCAGAAGCAAGACAAAGGTGTACGTGAAGGCTTACAAATGATGAAGGAAAACGCAAACGATACATGGAGACCGTTTGTGGAACAAATTATTAAATGGCAAGACGTTGCAGAATCCACATTGGCTCAAGCAAAAGAAACGATGCAAAGTATGAATGTTTGGGAATCAAGTCAGTCATAGACCTTTACTAACGTATAAAAGAAGGATCACGTTTACGTCGTGATCCTTCTTTTATACTATAATGTCTTAAATCGCAGGAGGTCCAAACCTTCCTTCCTGAAAATCTTGAAAGGCTTTTTTAATTTCATCCATTGAATTCATCACAAAAGGTCCATAGGGAACAATGTTTTCTTTAATGGGCTTTCCTGAATAGACGAGAACTCTCGTACGCCTACGATTTGCCTTTAATGTAAGCTCGCTTGAAGCATCAGGATTTCCATTATCTCGATACGTTAACGTAGCTACGCCATGTTTTGCTAGTTTGTTTTGTTTCTCTCCAACTTCTACCTCGCCAGAAAGAACATATAAGAAAGCATTGTGATCCTCAGGTAAATCTAAAGTGTACTCAGTTCCCTCAGATAAATTCACCTCAGATAGGGTGATCGGAACAATGGAATCCATAGGTCCTTTAACGCCCGCAACATCACCAGAGTAAACCTTTACAGAACCCCCATCAAAATCCACAACAGGTGCATCTTCTGAATAAATATTTTGATATATGGTTTTTGTCTCTTTCTTATCCTGTGGGAGGTTTAGCCATAACTGTAGCGTATGCGCAATATCATCTTCTACCCCATCTTCTGCGTGACGAGCAGCCCATCCTGCGTTCATATATTGAACATCCCCAGGCTCGAGAATGTCGCGACCTCCACCGTTATCAATATGCTCGAGCCTTCCATCAATTACATACGTAACCGTCTGGAACCCTCTATGCGGATGGTCTGGGAATGTACCTTTTTTAAACCAATCCTCCGCCATCAAAATAAATGGATCAAAATCCTCCCAACGGTCAACGGGCAATACCCATCCTTTTTGAATAGCCGGAAAGTTCATTTCATTGTATTGAACATACCAGGAATCTTTTACACTTCGTTTTAACGGATCTTTATCATTCTCTGACATATTGAGTATCTCCCTTCTCAAATAAATTCTTTGAATCAAACAGTCGTCATATCAACCATATAGCAAGGATAAATCGTTAATACAGTAACTTTAATGGAATTATTTTTAGCATATTTTGTTTAAATTAGAACATATCATCCCCTCCAAATCAAACCTTTAACATTTTTCTATATGTGAATTAACAAGTTTGTTCGGACTAATTAACTGAAGTGTAATAGTTTGTGTAGCAACTAATTAGGAGGCACCTTTTGTGAATTTAGGATTTCAAGACTACATTGGCATCAAAATTCATTAAACTGATTTAAATTTAACCAAATATATCAAATCTAAATTAGAGGATTTCAACCTCGCACCTGAGCAAAATTTGGTCATGATGCTACTTTGGGAAAAAGACGGTCTAATGCAAAACCAGCTTGCTGAGAAGCTTTACAAAGACAAAACCAATTTTGCTCGTATGGCTTCTAGCTTAGAAAAAAAGGGATTCATTAGGCGAGCACACCCGAAGGAGACGTAGCTCATTAATGTTATACCTTACCGAATACGGCAAAGAACTTGGAGAAAAAGTGATGCCTGTAGCTGAGGAATTTAATGATGTAGTCACGAAGGGGATTTCAAATGAGGAAATCCAAGAACTAGAAAGATTATTCTCGAAAATTGACCAGAATGTCCAAGAACAATAAGGACATTTTCATCCGATTGTTTCTATAACAACCATTCTTTATGCGTTACAGTTGCTACAACAACTTCTCAACACAAAATAGTTGCTAGAGCAACTTAAATAGACATCTGGAGGTATTTCTATAAAAAGCAAGAGGGAGCACGTCGATCAATTTATACCTGGGGAGGTCATAATTGAAACAGGCTGCTCCCTCTTATCTTCTTAGTAAGGTTATTATCTATACGAACAACCTACATTAAAGTTACAGAATTTTTATTAAAAATTCTTCAGACTTGAGAACGAAAATTTGTCCGCCTTTTGGTAACATTTCAAGTTGTATCCATACATACGTTCTTCTCTGATAAAATATAGGGAACGCGATGAATAAAGGTGGTATATATATGAAGCAAATAAATGTCGGAATTATCGGCTGTGGTTCCATAACCAAAAACCGTCATGCACCTGAATATCAAGAAAACCAACATGTAAAAGAGATTGTGTTTTATGACCGAAACCCTGAACGCGCCCACGCCCTAGCCGAAACATTCAATGGCCGTGTGGCAGAAACCATTGAAGATCTACTCAATGATCCATCTATTTCAGCAATTAGTGATTGCTCTTCTAATGAAAATCATCCGATTAACACCACAAAAGCAATGCAAAAAGGTAAACATGTTTTGTGCGAAAAACCTCTAGCGACTAGTTTGGAAGAAGCCGAAAAGATGGTTGAAACACAACGCATCTCAGGTAAAAAGCTAATGGTTGCTCATAACCAACGCTTTGATGCCCCTCACCAGAAAGCGAAAGAGATTATACATAATGAAGGGTTAGGTGAAGTCCTTAAATTTAAAACCACTTTTGGCCATAAAGGACCTGAACACTGGGGACATAATAAAACGAATAGTACGTGGTTTTTTAAAAAAGATCGTTCTGTATCAGGTGTCGTTGGAGACCTTGGTATCCATAAAATTGATCTCCTCCATTACTTATTAGATGATGAAATCACGGATGGACATTCCTTCAAAGGAGCTTTAGACAAGGTTGATGAAAACGGGAAACCGATCGAAGTGTGCGATAACCTCGTTTGTGCATTAAAAACGAAGAAAGGTCGTATCGGTACTGCTTCATTTTCGTGGACTTATTATGGGAAACAAGACAACAGCACAACGATCTACTGTGAAAAGGGAATCATCAAACTCTATCCGGAAAAAGATATTCCTTTAGTCATTGAGACCAATGATGGCGAGGTTCAGAAGCCTGAATTGCCCCACCACCCAAACTCTGGTGTTGTTAATGCTTTTGTCGAATCGATTATTAAGGATACAGAACCTTTAATTACAGGTAAGGATGCTTTGATTTCGTTGAAGGTTGTGGATATGTTGTTGAATTAAAATCATATACTCAAAAGCGCATGTGAAACTCTTCATGCGCTTTATCTGCTACCTTATTTTTTTAAGCGCCGAATAATTTCTGAGGTCACTTCTTCTGTAGAAGTAGTTCCACCTATATCCTGAGTTTTAAAACCGTCAGCTAGTACCCCTTCAATCGTATTTAGCAGAAGAGTACCTAATTCATGTTCACCTATATGGTCCAGTAACATCTTCCCTGTCCATATTTGTCCAATTGGATTAGCGATCCCTTTCCCTTCAATATCTGGTGCTGATCCGTGCACAGGTTCAAACATAGATGGATGCTTTCCATTTACATTTAGATTAGCAGCTGGTGCTACTCCGATACTTCCCATAATGGCAGCTCCGATATCCGTCAGTATATCTCCAAATAAATTACTCGCGACAACAACATCCAGTTCATGTGGCTTTGAAACTAGCGAAGCTGCTAATGCATCAATATGACTGGAAGCCTGATCTATAGAAGGATAACCTTCCCCAACATCTTTGAACACTTCATCCCAAAAAGGCATGGAGTGCACAATTCCATTTGATTTTGTAGCGCTCAAGACATGTCTCTTTCGATTCTCAGCCAACGAAAAGGCATATTTCATTACACGCTCTGTCGTTTTTCTCGTGAAGATAGCGTTTTGAATAGCTATTTCATCATCTCCTTGGTGGATTCTACCTCCAACTTCACTATATTCTCCTTCACTATTTTCACGCACAACGACAAAATCAAAGCCCTCATTTTGACGTAAAGGAGATTCAATACCCGTTAATGTTTTTGCTGGTCGCACATTAATCACTTGTTGAAACTCTCTTCGTATCTCAATTAATAATCCCCAGAGTGATATGTGATCCGGAACAAGCTTCGGATTTCCAACAGCACCAAGAAAAATGTGATCATGCTGCCTTAATTGGTCTAGCCCGTCCTCCGCCATCATTCGACCATGTTTAAGGTAATAATCACAACTATACGGATACCATGTGTTCTGAAAGGATAGGCCACCATGGATGTCTGCTATTGTATTTAATACATCCACCGCTCCAGGCATTACTTCTCTTCCGACACCATCACCTGGAATGATAGCTAAGCTCACGTTTTTCAACACTTTCGCCTCCAATATTTCGTTCAATTTTATACAAGGCTCTTGTACAATACAGCGTAGTCCCTAATACGATATAACAACCGAGGACAATTCCTCCCCATCCCATCCAATTCCAGAAAGGATCTAAATAAAAAGGACCTAGACTTCCACCAATATAATAAGAAATTAAATAAAGTCCAGATGCACTGGCTTTTGAATAAAAAGCTCTCTTACTCACCCATGAGCTTGCAGTAGAATGAGCAAAGAAAAAGCCAAAGCAATTTAATAAAAGCCCTAAAATGATGGCAAATACACTTGGTATAAGCGTTACAGCGAAACCTATAAACATAATCCCTATTCCGATAGCAATGCAATAGGTTTTGTGTATCCTAAGCGACACTTTCCCTGCAATAGAGGAACTCAATGTCCCAGCAAGATATGTAAGAAAGAGCAGCCCTAACCAAGTGGATGGTAGATTGTAAGGTGGTTTACTAAGTAGAAACGTCACGTAATTAAAGTGACCAACAAAAAGAAAAAAGTGTAATCCACCTATAATATAAGCGAAACGAAGCTCTTTATTTTGTATATGCCCTTTATAATTTTGCATAGCTTCCTTCCAATTGAAAGGTTTCGGTTGGAAGTTCCGTGACTTCCTAAGCAATAGAATAAACACAATAGCTAGGATTAGATTGATACATCCCATTAATAGAAAAGCCGTACGCCAGCCATAAATATCCGTTATTGTCCCGCTGAAAATCCTGCCGAACATACCTCCTATTGTGTTCCCACTTATCAAGAGACCTATCGCTAAGGCAATGGAATTAGAGGAATACTCTTCTCCTATATAGGCTAAAGCAAGTGAAGGCAAACCAGCTAAAAGGATTCCTTGAAAAATTCTTATGAGAAGCAACAATTTAAAAGATGGGACGATCACAAGCGCAAAAGTTAGAAGAGACCCTAAAAGCATCGTAATGATCATAATTCCTCTTCGGCCATAACTATCGGACAAAGGACCATAAAAGAATAAAGATATCCCTAATGCCAAAATGACAAGGGATACCGACATGCTAGATTCGAGAGGGGTAATCCCAAATTCCTCTGTAAAAACTGGTAGTATGGGCTGAGTAAAATATACATTAGCAAAGATCACTAAGGAACCGATGCTCAATGCTATAGTTGTAGTCCAAAATGTTCTAGTTCGTGCTTCAATCAATTAGATCCCCCCTCTCCTAAACCAATAAAATTACATAAAAACCCTGTATCAGCAGGGTTTTTATTCAAACTACATATTACCTGTAAAGTAAATTAGGCAACCATAAACTAATAGCTGGCACATAGGTCACTAGAATAAGACCAATAACAACAGCAATCAGCCATGGTATTGCAGACTTTGTAACATCTACAAGAGGCATTTTGGTAATTCCACTTGCAACATACAAATTCAGCCCTACTGGCGGTGTGATCATACCAACTTCCATATTCACAACCATCACAACCCCAAAATGAATTGGATCTATTCCGAGGGCTACCGCAACCGGGAATAAAATAGGAGCTAAAATCGTAATAATCGCTGTCGGTTCCATAAATTGACCTGCGATAAATAATAGAATATTAACAATAAGTAAGAACATAATAGGTCCTACATTCCATCCCGTGATTACATCAGCAATAGTATGTGGAATGCGTTCAAGTGTTAAGATATGAGCAAAGGTCATGGCCATGGTGATAATAAAGAATAACATCGCCGTTGTTTTGGCAGAGTCTACTAATATACCAGGTAGCTCTTTGACCATGAGATCCTTATGAATCCACAATCCTACTACTAATCCAAGTATAACGGCTACTGCTGCGGACTCTGTTGGTGTAAACACTCCTGAATAAATCCCACCAATGACAACAATCGGCAACATTAAGCTCCAAAAAGCATTTTTAAGAGCTATCATTCTTTCTTTATAAGTAGCTTTTTCAGCTCTAGCATAATTTTTGCGGTTCGCAATAAAAAAACTAACTGCTGACAAAAGCAGCATCAGTAATATTCCAGGTATGACTCCAGCCAAGAACATTTTTCCCACTGACTGTTCTACAGTGACAGCATATACAATCATCGGGATACTTGGTGGAATTAGAATCCCCAATGAGCCGGCTGTTGAAATGGAACCTACAGCATAGCTTTTACTATATCCGTGGTTCACCATCGCAGGAATCATAATCCCTCCAATCGCTACAACCGTAGCAGGAGAAGAACCTGAAATAGCAGCAAATAACGTACAAGAAACAATTCCTGCAACAGATAAGCCACCAGGTATATGCCCCACCCAAGAATTCGTTAGTTTAATTAACCGATTGGCTACGCCACCTCTAGTAAAAATATTACCTGCTAAAACGAAAAACGGTATGGCCATAAGCGTGAAATGGTTTAAGCCTGAAAATACCTTCCCCGCTAAATCTGGTAAAGGATCTGTTGTAAAATAGTAGATCGTTAGAAACGAAGCTAGCCCTAGAGATATGGCAATGGGCACGCCTAATAACATAAGTAAAAATAGCAGTGAAAATAAGGCTAATCCCATATTGTTCGTTTGCATGGAATAAAGTATCCCAGTTAAGGAGACTAAAAGAACAAGGCTCGATGACACCATTTTCGGCAAAGAACGTTTTGAAAGATTTTGATGAACTTCTGTTTCATTTGTTTGTAGGGCGTTATTCATGAACGGCATCATCCTCCTCTTGAAGCAACCCTTTAGCTGGCGTTCTTATAGATTGAATAAGCTGTTGAGTAAACCGTAGCGTCATAAGCCCAAATGAAATTGGGACGATAAGAAGTGGTATAAAAAAAGGAATTTCCATTTCTGGGGTTACTTGTCCAAATTTAGCAATGTTTTGTACTTGTTGCACACCTAATATAGCAATGATTAAACAAAATAAAACACTAGCCATTTGAGTAACGATGACAATCGTTTTTTGTAGCCCTAATGGAAATTGTTGAATGACAATGTCTACCCCAAGGTGTACTTTTTCACGAACACCAATGGATGCACCAATTAAACCAGCTGTTATAAGAAGGTACACTACCAACTCATGTGTAAATCCAAGGCTTGATCCAAAAAATTTACGTAAGATAACTTCAATAAATGTTAAAATCGTTGCAACTGCCAAGCTGATGATCACAACAATCTCTTCAAATTTGTTAATGATGGAGTTTAATACTTTCACCAGTTATCACTTCCTTGTCCTATAGCAATATCTTGAAGTGTTTTTAAAATAAAAGAGAGGGCTTGAAGCCCTCTCCAGTTTTACTTCTTACGAAGGGCTTTTACTGCCTCAATTAAGTCCTTGCCTACTTCGTCTTCAAATTGCTTGTACACTGGATCCATAGCTTTAATCCAAGCTTGTTTCTCTTCATCTGTTAGCTTATGAATTTCTTTCAATGTACCGTCCTCTTTGATCTTTTCAAGGTTTTCGTTATTTAGACGTTCACCATTTTCACGAACCCATTTTGTTGTTTCATCTAGTGCTTTTTCCAAGCTAGAGCGAACGTCATCAGGTAAACCTGTCCAGAATTCATCATTTGTAATAACTGCATATCCAAGGTAACCATGGTTACTAATCGTCATATAGTCTTGGACTTCATGGAATTTCTTAGAGTAAATATTAGAAAGTGTATTTTCTTGTCCATCAATAACCCCTTGCTCTAATGCACTATATACTTCACTAAACGGCATTGGAGTAGGATTAGCATCTACCGCTTCGAATTGTGCTTCTAGTACTTTACTAGACATAACACGGAACTTCTGACCTTTGAAATCTTCAGGCTTAATTAAAGCGTGTTCATCAAGAGTCATTTGTTTAAAACCGTTATCCCACATGGATAAGCCTAGTAAGTTCTGATCTTTTAGCATCTTAAAAAGTTTTCCACCGATTTTTTCACTTTCCATCGCTTCTTGTACAGCTTGTGTGTCTTCAAATGCAAATGGGAAATCGAAAATCTGCCATTCCGGGAATAACTTGGACACCTTTGATGTTGCTGGAGCTGCCATTTGAACATTGTTTTGCTGAACTGCAGATAACACTTCATCGTCATTATAAAGTTGAGAATTTGGGAACACTTGTACATCTACTTTTCCATCTGTGTACTTTTCAGCAAGATCTTCAAACATATTTGCCGCTTTTCCTTTAGGTGTGTTTTCTGCAACTACGTGTGAAAACTTAATCGTAATCTTTTCTTCATTCTTATTATCTCCTTCTCCACCTGATGAAGATCCATCACCTGACGTTTCTGAAGAACGTGCACCACATCCTGCTAAAACCCCTATTAAAAGAATAGTGGATAGAATTAAGCTAAGCTTTTTTTGCATAAGTAAGTACCCCTTTCATTTGTCAGAAAATAAGTAATATTTAAACTTAAACATTATGATAACGCTTACATCAAGGGTGTTGAATATTGTAATCATATTGTCCTTTTTGGTCTTTTTGTTCTCTTCCTGAAAAAAAGAAAAAACTCCTAAGAACTAGGAGTTTTTAAAAAGTTACAATCATTATTCATTTTTTATAAAATGGTGGATGATTTGTAACCGTTAAGACCAAAAAGACAAAAAGGATCACTTTTTTATATAACGATTCACAGGTCTTCCTACCCCACCATATTGCATATCCAGCTTAATATGGCCAATTTTTTTCATATATTCTAGATACCTTCTTGCTGTTACACGAGCAAGCCCTACACCTTCAGCAACATCTTCAGCTGATTTGGCTTCTCTTTGTTGATCTAAATATTTAGAGATTTGATCTAAAGTTAATTGGTTAAGCCCTTTGGGAATATCCGCATCTTCAGAAGACTCTTCCACTTTTTTATGAAGAATTTCGTCAATATAATCTTGTGAAACAGCGGTCTTTTCAGATAATTTGCTTGTATATCTTTTATAGTTTTCCAACGCTTGTTGAATTCGCTCAAATTTAAATGGTTTTATGATGTAATCTACAGCACCATTTTGAAGCATTTTTCGGATCGTCTCTTGATCATTAGCTGCAGTGACCGTTATTACATCTACAGGAAATTGTTCTTTTCGAATGTGATATAGAACTTCTAAGCCATTTTGATTTGGCATATAAACATCAAGAATTACCAAATCAGGCTTATATCTTTCAATTTTCTCGATCCCTTCCTTCCCATTCCCCGCCTTTTCAACTACTTTAAATCCTTCTACCTTTTCTATAAACTGTTTGTTCACTTCCTGTACCATAGGGTCATCTTCAATTAATAAAACTCGAATCATGTTACGCGCTCCCCCTTCGATCCATTGGGAATGTAATCACAAAGCTCGTTCCTTGATTGGGCTTGGAATAAATATTTATGGTTCCTTCCCCTTTATCTACAATGTTCTTTACAAGTGATAGTCCAATTCCATGACCCTCTTCACTCTTCGTGGTAAAGCCCTCTTTAAAGATCTGCTTTTGATCCTCTTCGCTTATCCCGATTCCGCTATCTTCGATTAAGATAGAACATAATTCATCATCTTGTTCTAAACTTACTTCTACATATTTTTCATGACTCTCAGATTGCTGAAGTGCAGTAAAAGCATTCTCAAATAAATTCCCAAATAACAATACAAAATCATGTTTATCTAAATCAGGTGGAAACTTATTTAAATGACTTTTCCGATCGATATGAACATGAATTCCAAGCTCTTTCCCTCTACTTACTTTGCTTAACAAAAGACCTGCTAAGCTATCGTTACCGATGTTCTCACTAAGAAAGCTTGATAGATCTTCATATTCTTCCGTGATATTGAACACATAATTTAAAGCTTTATCCTTGTTACCCAATTGGATCAGTCCAGCAATGGTATGTAGTTTATTCATGTGTTCATGGTTTTGTACTCGAAGGGCCTCAACAAAAGCTTTTACACCTGTTAGTTCTTCAGCTATTTTAGTTACTTCCGTTCGATCCTGAAATATAGCAACCGCTCCAAGCACATTATGATCAAATAGAATTGGAACTCGATTACTCATTAAGTTCGTATCATTTACTGTTAATTCTTGATTAAAAATAGGTTTCTCTAATTCTAATATTTCTGGAAGCCTAGTATCATATAGAATGGATTGAATAGGCTTCCCAATCACATCTCCAGAAACTCCCAACATTTCTTTTGCTTTATGGTTAAATACAGTAATCCTTTTTTCTGTATCTATCGCAATGACTCCTTCATGCATAGCATTGAAGGTAGCTGTTCGCTCTTCTAAAATGCGCTTTAATTCATATGGTTCTAGATGATACATTTGATTTTTTATGTGTCGAGCAAGAAGTCCAGATCCACTAATTCCAAATAATAATGTAAGGAAAAGCATAATCAGGATCTCTTTTTTCATATCAAGAAGGAGTGCAGAGAAACCGGGTAAGAGATTTCCTACAATCACAACACCAACTTGTTCCGATTTATTATTTAGAATGGGAACAAGAGCCCTTACAGCCAGGCCTTCTTCTCCTTTTGCTAAAGTCGTATAGGAATGACGTGCAAAAGCTTCGTTTTCATCCACCCCACTAGAATATGTTCCGATCATGGAATGATTAGGATGGGAAAATCGTTTCCTTTGATTATTCATTACAACGATGTAGTCTGCATCATTAATAATTCTAATTCTATCTACGACTGGATTAATGTTTTCCCATCCATCATCTAATGTGATATTTTGCTTAATTTCTGGAAGCTGAGCAACTGTTCGAGCAGTAATCATAGACCTTTTTCTTAGCTCTTCTTTTTTCAAGTTTTCCACATTTCCTATCAGAAAAATGCTTGAAATTAATAGCGTAAATAAAACAACCCCAAAAGAAAGGATTGTAATTTTAACCTGAATAGGAAGCTGCTTAATCGTCATACGGCATATCCTTTCATAGGTAATATGGGTATTGTAGCATGAAATTTCAGATATGTTACAATTTTTAAAACAACATTATGAGGTGGCTTATGAAAAAGAAACACTTGGTCTTTTTTATGATTCTATTACTGGCCATTGCGTCTACATACCTTTATCTAAAACAAGAGAATAAGTATCCATCTGATGATGAACAAGCAGGTTTGAATGAACAAATTGTTATTAAATTTAGCCATATCGTAGCTAAAAACACACCTAAAGGACAAGCTGCAGAGAAATTTGCAGATCTCGTTCAAGAGAAAACCAATAATAAAGTAAGGGTAGAGGTGTATCCGAACGGTAGCTTATATTCTGAAAAAGAAGCTATAGAGGCTTTAAGACAAGGGTCCATTCAAATGATTGCACCTGCAACTTCAAAGATGTCTACATTTTTCCCTAAACTAGAACTTTTCGATCTACCATATGCCTTTCCAACTTATGATGCGATTTATGAAGTATTTAATGGAGAAATCGGAACCGAGTTACTAGAATCAATGGAACGTGAAAATTTAGTAGGCCTATCTTATTGGAGCAACGGCTTTAAACAGATGACAAGTAGTAAACGTGCATTAATAAATCCTAATGATTTTTCCAATCATCGTTTTAGAATTATGCCCAGCGATGTAATTGAACAACAGTTTGAAGCTCTTAATGCTGAAACTAGTAGGATTTCTTTTAACTTAACGTACCGAAACATTGAGCAAGGCTTGATTGATGGACAGGAGAATACCATCTCAAATATATACTCAAAAAAGTTTTATAAGGTCCAAGATTACATGACAATCAGTAATCATGGATTTTTAAGCTATGTTGTCATGGTGGACCAGGAGTTTTGGAGCAATCTACCTAATCATATTCAAACCGCGATTAAAGACGCGATGGAAGAAACAACTGCTTGGAATCAACAACACGCAATGGAAACAAATCAGCAAGCCTTACGATTACTTAAGAACTCATCTGATATTAAAATACATACATTATCAGAGGCTGAAAAAGCTGCATGGAGAGAAAAGTTTCAGGCTGTATATGATAACTTCGAGCCTACTATCGGGGAAGAATGGATGGATCAACTCATCGGGGAGTAAGAACAAAAGCGTAAGCGCCCGGGTAGCAACGTATATGCTGGACTGAGCCGCAGTAAGATTAACTAAACTTGCTGATTGGCAAGCCAATAGGCGCAGACAGAAGCATAGTTGCCGTGGTACTTTCACCTAGAAATTTTAACTACGTCGAGTTCCTTCATTGTTAAAATTTTATGTAACAAACGTGTAAAGGAAACACGAAGAGCAAAGCGATTCGATGTTGACTTATCTTACGGAGAAAGAATGATCGACTAAACCCGTCACGTCCTGTGACAACGTCGATCTGACCCACGTCATGTGGGCCCAAGCATACTAGTTGCTGGGCGCTGGAGCTGGACTAGGCCCCACGCTCATTAAAGAGTTATACACAAGCCACTAATTTTATAAATTCCTGGACTTATAAAAAAGCATGTGGTCTTAGATTTATTTCTAAAACCACATGCTTTTTAGATATTTATTACTTCTCCAACGCCTCAGTCAATTTCGGCACAATCTGCTTTTTACGAGAAACCACACCTTCTAAAAGAGCCGTATGATCTTCTAACTTAACACCAAATGCTTCTCCAACAGCTTGTCCAGAATTACCAAGTGCAACAGCGATGGAATTACTGTTTAAGATGTCTGTGATCACAAGTAAGAATAAGTCTAAGTCTTTTTCCTCGATCGTTGCATTCATCGCTTTTCCTAGCTCTTCTTTGCGAGCAAGCACTTCGTCTGTATCAACAGCATTCACCTGAGCTACCTCTACTTTTTTACCGCCCATGTTGAACTCTTTAGCATCAAGAGAGATCAGTTCCTCACTTGTTTTCCCGCTTAAGTCGGCACCTGCTTTAAGCATGTCCAAACCGTAATCATTAACGTCTACACCAGCGATATCAGCTAACTCACGTGCAGCAACAATATCTTCTTGTGTGCACGTAGGTGATTTAAATAATAGAGAGTCTGAAATGATAGCAGATAGCAATAACCCTGCGATATTCTTTTCAATTCTTACACCATTTTCTCGATACATTTTGTTCAGAATCGTTGCCGTACAGCCTACTGGTTCAGCACGGTAGTATAGGGGATCAGCCGTTTCAAAGTTTGCAATACGGTGATGATCAATAACCTCTTTAATACGTACTTGATCAATATCATCAGCACTTTGTTGACGCTCATTGTGGTCGACAAGAATAACCGTGCTTGTTTCGTTTGCCACGCTTTGAACTAGGCGAGGTGCTTCTGCTTCAAAAGTATCTAAAGCATATTGTGTTTCGCCGTTCACTTCACCTAATCGTACAGGCTCTACCGACTCCCCAATTTTTGTTTTTAAATCCGCATAAGCTAACGCAGAGCAAATCGTATCTGTGTCTGGATTTTTATGTCCGAAAATCAATGTTTTTTCCATGAATTCAAACTCCCTTTTCTAAACATTTATGTACGGGTTTTAGTGTATCACAAGATGCCCCCTCCCACACATTTCATAAAATTCTCACTTATATTTTCTGAATATTCAGTATATAATAATTATACACATTCTTTTACGATTTAGTCTCTTTATGACCCTCTCTTGCATAAACTAGTGAGATAAATCTTATAGAAAGGATGGTCGTCATGAACATTGAAACATTTGTAGGAAAAGATGATCTTTTTATCATTCGTACAGCTTTTTCGATTCTTAAACAACTTGAAGAAGATATACAGCAGAAAAACCTCCGAAACTATGAACAAACCAAGAAGAAGGCTAAGAAGTTAATCAAGGCTACCATTCGTGCTTATAAGGATACGAAGGTGTACAAATTGTACAAAAGTGCGATATGGAACATCATCAAGCCCAAAATTTTAGAAATGCAAAGGACTTATCGATTGTTGTCTCTTTCTTAACAGGCGATCCTGACGTAAGGGGTTGCCTGTTTTTGTATGCCAACTTATACCGATTCAAAATAAGCGGCACTGTCGATCATAAGTGTACAATCCTTGTAATCCGGTAAATCAATTTCAAAAATAAAATTCTTTTGCATAATAAACGGCTTTAAGTTACCCCATACAATTCCGCCATTTCCTAAGGGGAGTGCATCATGGACCTCGGTCCCTTCACTATCCACTACATGATAATGCTTTGTAAAAGGAAAAGCTGCTTTCAAATCCTGCTCTAATTTATGATTGTCCCCTCTTAATGACATAAAAGAATGACTGACATCATAGCAGACGGGTAAATTCAATGGTTGGATAATGTGCGATATCCAAAAAGGATTCATGCTTGAAAAGATCCCGACAGGTGCATTCTCGAAATAAAATCGATCATTTGTATTCTCTCTAAGCTTTTGAAGGGCCTTTTTTAATTCATTTGATTTGTCCAACATAAGTTTTTTGTTTGAAGGATCAATCCTTCCACTATCACAGTCATCATAATGAGGATGAACGACACAATATATATCCTCTGAATAACAGATTTCATCCAACACCCTACAAGACCGCTCATAATATTCAAGAACTTCCTTGTCCTCACTTAAAATATCAAGAAACTTCCCATTCACTTTCATAGGATGATGAAGAATGACTTTCACACCTTTTTCATGGAGGTCGTGAATCACATTTTTTATATACTCAGGATCATCTATATCCGCTTCGAATAACTGTAGCTCTAGAATATTTGGCTTATACGAAAGTCTGTCCTCGATTTGGGCCTGATCTAATGAGCATTTTAAATTAAGTAAGTTTTGTTTCACGTCATACACCCCCTACTCTTATATGGATACCTTTATTTTAGAATAGGTTACTAAAAACTACCACTCCCACTTTATTGAAGATTTCTAGAAAGAAATGCTAGCATAATAGATAGCATACATAGAAAGGTGATTTTCATTGCTACAACAAGACAACGTCGTATCCATGTGGAGATGGATGTTATATTTAGTGCTACTAGCCATCCCTCTTGTGAACATCATTACGCTGTTTATTTTAGCGTTTGGTAGTCAAAATCAAACGGTTCGAAACTACGGAAAAGCATCACTTATCTTAGGTGCGATTGCGATTGTTATTGGCTTCCTTGTTGCTATGACAGGTACACAATTATAAAAGTGCCTGACCCCCACTCTGCTAATACTTTAATGCAGTGGGGGTCAGGCACTTTTTTATTATTCCTCTGCTTTTAATGGAATTTCAATTTCTATTTTCTTATTTTCTGCTTCAAGGGCATATACGATTTTTATATGAAATGGATCTTCCTCACTTAGGAAATCGTTTTTAGGTATAGATCTCTCTATCGTCGTAACATCTCCTGGATCATGACTTTCTGAATAAACATCAATACACTCAGTCTTTTGTGGTTGCCCCTCATACCTTATAATCCGACCACAATCATAGATGAGCTCTAATTGTTGATTAGTATTATTTGTAACCTTCGCCTCTACATCATACTTTCCGCTCGTTTTATTATATGTAGCTTCAGCGTCTACTTGGATCCCTTCCTTTTCAAAAGTTCCTTTGGCTTCTTGAATCTGTGGAGTACAGGCGACAAGTATGCTGAAAGTGACCAATAGGATACTGAGTAATATCGTTCTTTTCATGATCAATGATCTCCCATTCTTGTTTGTTTCTCTTTAATTTATCATTTATGCTTCCTGTCATCTACATGCAGGTGCCTGACCCCCACTCCGGTAATACTTTAAAGCAGTGGGGGTCAGGCACTAGTTAAGGCACTAGTTAAGGCACTAGTTATATTTTTCTGCCAATCTCGTATATATAATAAAAAAGGGTTGTACATAGGAGGGCTTACATTGAGTGTCCCCATATGGAATGCAGAAGTTTTTAAAGAGAATGATCGAATCATGTTAGATCAGCTGGTTGAGCGAAGTATTAAAAAGAAAAATGCTGAGGCACTTCACCAAGGAATTTTGACAATCTTTGTTATCGTGGCGGTTGCCTTCATGGCTTGGTTATTTCAGTTCGGCGTTCAGTCCTCTTACACGGGAGATGTTTTAAGTCTGATATTCTACCATTTCAGCAATACTGTGAACATGGCCGGTTACATCGCTCTTGCTCTTCTCTATGCGTACTGGAGGCAAAAGCACAAGAAATTTAAGAAGGAAAAGGACAAGTATGAGGATTTAAGAAGTGAAGTCATTGAAAAGAAGGATAAGTATTGGACAAAGGAATACAGTGATGACATTCTAGACAAGCTCGTATCCGAATTGGAAGGTTTTTATAAAATTAATGTAAGTTATAAAAGCTAAAGGACCAAGTGCCTGACCCCTACTCCGCTAATGCTTTTAAGCGGCAGGAGTCAGGCACCACTTTTTTTACACTATATACCAAGTAACCAAATTTTGTTAATATACTAGTAAAAGAAGAAACTAGGTGGGTTTACAATGAAAAGGTTATGCACTATTTCTCTATTCATTCTTTTGTTTATGTTGGTCGGGTGTAAAGAAGAAGTAGCAAAGGATCCCGCTCCATCAAAGCTAGAGGAAGAACAAGATACGAAGGAAGACGAGTTAAAATCACCAAGTGATAACGACGACACTTCTGAGAAAGATCTGGATACGACAAAGAGTCCATCCAATAAAAATAAAGAAGAACCTGAAAAGCAATATCCAGTACTGAAGGAAACGATCACAACCTTCAAGCTTCAAGATGGAACCAATCGAGAAGCAAGGAATCTTGTGCTTTCTTCTGAAAAATCTCATCAATTCAATATTCATTTTGATGTTCCTATGAAAATGGATAGTGTTGAAAAACAGATTTCAGAAGGTTTACCTGTTAAAGCGACCTTTGAATGGCAAGGTTCACAAAACCTCTCCGTAACTGTCCCGTCCATACCTATAAAAGATCGATATATTAGAGAAGTGCACATAGATATAGATGGGGCGATTACGGAATCTGGCAAACATCTTGAGAAACATAATCGATTTAGAATGATACTAACAAAGCCAAACCAAATATATGCCTATTCACTAGATGTAAGTAAGGAGCAAAAGCTATCATCATTTCAGACCTATTATTATAAAGCTGAACCGCTAGCAGACAGTACATTCGTTCTTTACCAGAACACAGAGTATTGCGAATGTGACGCAAATTATCCAAAACTAACGTATTTATATAAGCCAGGCAAAGAACCTGTTTTTTATCCAGAGGGAATTAAGATGAACCCGATAACTGAAGAGCTACTTATCGTTGATCCGAGAGGTTTCTTTATTTCTGAAGACTCTCCACATTATGATGAGCAAATTCAATACCGTGTGAATCCAGGAGGTTTTGTAGGTGGCGCAAGGGTAATGCCTGAGCAAAACACTCTACTAATGGCTGTTGGGGATAATAAGAAAGATGAAAAATTTGACCTTGTTGTTCATGATTTATCCACTCAAAAACAAGATAGATATAAAGACGTGATTCCAGGAATGCCCGAAAATGCTCTAACCGGAGGCAAGACGCCTATCAAATTTTATTCTTACGGCGATCATATTGGCTTTGTGGCCAAAAGTAAAACGTTTAACAAGTCCTATTACTATGACAAAAACACAGGCGAAACAAAGGAACTTTATTTAGATGGCAAGAATCTCGCCCATTACTTCTATTTCTCTGCAGATGGGAACTATCGTTACGTGAGAGATGAAGGTATTTATCAGAACGATCAACTCATCAAACCTTTAAAAAAAGGAGACATCAACTGGGCTCCTCAAGGAAACACTTTTGCTTATAGTGAGTACACGGATAACCATGACGTGGATTCCTATGTACTAACGTCCATGGACAATCCAGAAAAGAAAAAGGAATTTACTCTACAATTGTATGAACATATTGAAGGGTTCACACCAAATGCAGAGCAACTCATTGTCATGAAAAAAGATAACTAACAAGGCGCCCTGCGTTTCCAAACACTATTTCGCATTACAAATCACTATTTAATAGGCTTAGAGAAAATCATGATCTCTAAGCCTTGTTTTTATAATTACTTGCTCAAATCATTCACCATTTACTTCGAACAAGTCTATTAAACTATTTTATGTAGCATAAAGGCAAACTTGAAATTTAACGTGTTCCCTTAAACTTCTCTGGCTTCGTCACATAGCTTTCAATTATGAATCCACAACCCGTACAAATGATATATTCTACATCCGAACCCAAACTAAACTTTTTATCCACCGGAGTCATAACCGCATATCCTCCATGCTTTCCTTTTCCTAGGTCAGTACCTCCACACTTCGGGCATTCTAAAACTTGCATTGAACTCTTCATATAAAATCACCTACCCATGTTTTCTATTTATTATAGATTAACCTGTAACTTTTTCACACTATCTTTTATGTTCCTCTGCCTGGTTTAATGTCTAATAAAAGAGTTTTAGATCTTTATGGTGAAATAAATAAATTTTGGGAGGAGTTTTATAGTTAGAAAGAAGAAGTAATCATAAATTCATTCTTTTTAATAAAAGCACAGGGGTGGAATATTTATGAAAACAAATTCTAGGACAGGAGAACCATTCAAAATATTGGTCAATGATGTTGATCAATGGCTCCTGATTCGCGGAGAAAATGATGATAATCCCATTATCTTATTTTTACATGGAGGACCTGGTACTGCTCAAATTGGATTCATATCCCCTTATATAAAGAAACTTGAGGAGCATTATATAGTTGTTAATTGGGATCAAAGGGGATCGGGACTTTCATTTTCACCAGACTTAGATCAAGATACTATGAATATGAATCAATTTGTCGAGGATACAAGGGTAGTGATTCAATTTCTTCTGGATACTTTCAAAAAGAAGAAAGTATATCTTATCGGTCACTCTTGGGGAAGTTTATTAGGTATGAATGTTATCAAAGAATATCCTGAATTAGTTGAAAGATTTATAGGGGTAGGACAGGTAACGAACTGGTGGGACATGGAAAAAGAAGGCTATCATTATGTATTAAATAGTGCAAAGAGACAGAATAATGATGAAGCCCTTAAAGAACTTACTCAAATTGGAGAGCCACCTTATCAAAACCCATTAAATGATATAGCGATTCAACGAAATTGGCTACAAGTTTTTGGTGGAGCAACTAGAGGCTTTGATTTAATTCCCCTCATAATTGATGGGATGAATAAAGGCAATGAATACACTAAAGATGACATTGATAAGTGGAAAAAAGGAACTGGTTATTCATTTATGAATACGTATGAGGAATTATTTAATACCAAACTAAGAGATGAGATTACAGAGGTAAAGATTCCTATAGCATTTTTTGCAGGAAAATACGATTTTAATACACCGTCAAATCTTGCAAAAGAATACTTAAGTGAGATAAATGCACCTTTTAAAAAATTTGTTTGGTTTAATCAATCGGCTCATTTTCCTTTAATTGAAGAAACAAGTGAGTTTACAAAACAAGTTCATTGTTTTTTTAAATAAGGTTTTACTACTTAATAAGACATTTTAAATTTATGGCTGTCAAAAATCTATTAAAAATGGCGTGTCAATCCTGTAGTCAGATTGCACGCCATTTTTAAAATCATTTATATGAGATGCACATCAAAATAATTTTCCTCTCTACACATTCGCCTGTGGTTTACGGAATAGCGCTCGAACCTTATGACCATACAACATCCAGAAGAATCTCAACGCAACGATCGTCCAAACGATCGCTCCAAGCTTCATGGATGTCGAGTATGCCATGCCTAACCCTTCTGGTGCGTAGAAGATATACACACTTATTGCTCCTGTCATAAATAGCGCTGGTACACTACAAATCCAATGGAATTTGCGTTGCTTCACCAAGTACATCGCGCCTGTCCATAGCATCACGGTTGCTACAACCTGGTTCGTCCAGCCCACATAACGCCATAAGAAGCTATAGTCCATTTGCGTAAGTAAGAATGCTGGTACAGCTACGACGGCCATTAATCCTAACAAAGCGCCTTTGCCTTGTAGATCTTTTTTCGTTACTTGTCCTACCAAGTCCGCAAGCATCATACGAGAAGAACGTAGCGCTGTATCGCCTGTTGTGATTGGTAGAATAATTACACCAAGAATCGCAAGCATGCCACCAAAAGAGCCAAGCGTAGATTTTGAGATTTCGTTCACGACAGCCGCTGGTCCTCCGGCAGTGATTGCTTCCTGGATGCCACCTGTACTTCCGTAAAACGTCATACCTGCAGCTGCCCAGATCAATGCAATGACACCTTCAGCAACCATAGCACCGTAAAAGACTTTTCGACCTTCACTTTCCTTTTTAAGCGTACGAGCCAAGATTGGGGATTGCGTACAATGGAACCCTGAGATCGCTCCGCAGGAAATCGTCACCATCATTAATGGCCACACTGGCATGCTGTCCGGATGCAAGTTGCTCATCGTTAGATTCGGGATTGGATTACCGAAAAAGAACATTCCCACACCGATGGATACCGCCATAAAAATTAAGATGGCACCAAAGACCGGATAAATTTTTCCTATGATTTTGTTGATTGGCAATACAGCCGCAATCGCTAAGTAAGCAAAAACAATGACAATACTTGTTGTAAAGCCTAGTGGCGTCACCTCACTCATCAGCTGTGCAGGCCCTGCTGTGAACGCCGCTGCAACAAGAATCATGAGGACAATTGAAACAATATTAATAATTGCTTGTGCACTTTTTCCTAAGTATTTTCCTACAAGAGAAGGATATTGTTCTCCGTTATGTCGAAGGGACATCATGCCTGCAAAGTAATCGTGAACTGCCCCTCCAAAAATAGTACCGATTACGATCCAGATAAATGCAACAGGTCCATATAAAGCTCCCATTAATGCTCCGAAAATCGGTCCGAGCCCAGCGATGTTCAACAGCTGGATCAGACTCCCTTTCCACCAACTCATTGGCATGTAATCAAGTCCGTCTTGCTGTGTGTACGCTGGGGTTTGTCTCTGATCATCGACCCCAATAATTCGTTCTACCACCTTTCCATAAACTAAAAATCCTAATAACAACATTGTGATGGATGCAAAAAACGTAACCATCGCCGAGCCTCCCTTCAAAAAGATATTAAGGAGAATTCTAAATCGCTAAGAAAAAAATTACAAGCTGTTTTTAATAGAAAGTTTAGAAAATTTTAATAAAAACGTTTTCATATACACTTTTCCCAAAATACCTATTGCGTAAATTTTCAGAATCCTTTATCATGGCTATTAAAATTTTCCACAAAAAGGGGCTGAAGATATGGTAGATCGTAGAATTCGTAAAGAACTCACTTCCACCTATAAAGAAAAACCTGCACCAGATCAATTACAATTCGGTAAAGAATTCACGGATCACATGTTTATCATGGATTACACACCAGACAAAGGATGGCATGATGCGCGAATTATACCATATCAAAATATTAGTATTGATCCCTCAGCCATGGTCTTCCACTATGGCCAATCTGTATTTGAAGGATTAAAAGCATACCTCTCCCCAGAAGGAGAAGCTCAATTATTCCGACCAGACATTAACTTACAACGTATAAATAACTCGAACGAACGAATGTGTATCCCTAAGATCGATGAAGAATTTGCGTTAGACGCCATGAAGGAACTTGTAGCTCTAGAGAAAGATTGGATCCCTAAAGCGGAAGGTACTTCTCTTTATATTCGACCATTTATTATTTCAACAGAGCCTTTCCTTGGCGTAGCGCCTTCACACAACTACAAATTTATCGTGATCCTATCACCTGTTGGCGCGTACTATAAAGAAGGCATTAACCCAGTAAAAATTGCTGTGGAAAACAAATACGTTCGAGCGGTAACCGGAGGAACGGGTGAAGCCAAAACAGGCGGTAACTACGCATCCAGCCTTAAAGCGCAGGAAGAAGCCAATAAGAACGGATACGCCCAGGTTCTTTGGCTAGACGGTGTTGAAAAGGAGTATATTGAAGAAGTGGGCAGCATGAACGTCTTTTTCAAAATCAATGGTGAGATCGTAACACCTGAACTGAACGGAAGCATTTTAGAAGGTGTAACAAGAAGTACAGCAATCCGACTCTTAAAACATTGGAACTATCCTATTTCAGAACGAAAAGTTTCCATGCAGGAAATCTATCAAGCGCATCAGGATGGCCAGTTAGAAGAAGCATTCGGAACCGGAACCGCTGCCGTTGTGTCCCCTATCGGCCAGCTGTCATGGGGAGATCAGCATATGGTCATCAACGAAGGCCAAACCGGAGAAGTTGCAAAAGCACTATATGATAACGTAACCGGCATCCAATACGGAACAGTAGAAGACCCATTCGGCTGGATTACAAAAGTTAACGAATCAAGCGTTGTAGAACATTAAAAGTGCCTGACCCCCACCGCTTTAAAGCATTGGGGGTCAGGCACTGTTTTTTTATTTTCGTTTCATCGCATTTGCAAGGTGCTCAACATCAGTCCCTACAACCACTTGCAGATCCTTACTATTCAGTTTAAAGACCCCTTTGGCACCGGCATTTTTCAATCCGACTTCATCAACCTTCGCCATATCCACCATTTGCAGGCGCAGGCGCGTCACACAGTTATCTAGGACAGCAATATTCTCCTTACCACCTAAAGCGCTTAGGTAATGATTCGCCTTTTGCTCATAATCGCTACCCGAATAACTTTCTGTAAACTCCCCTTCCACTTCCTCTTCACGCCCTGGTGTTTTCAGGTCCAATTTGACAATGAGGAAATAGAAAATCACAAAGTAGAGCCCTCCATAAACGAGTCCTAACATCAACAACTCGATTGGTTTTTGAGCAATTCCAAAGTTCAATACGTAGTCAATGGCACCCGCCGAGAAACCGAATCCATGATGAATATCGAGAACTGTAGCTAGAGACATAGATATCCCTGTTAATAGAGCATGCACCACATACAGTAGTGGAGATAGGAACATGAACAAGAACTCAACTGGCTCAGTAATCCCTGTTAAAAAGGACGTAAAAGCCACACCAATCAGCGCACCAGATACCGCTTTTCTACGATGTTTTTTAGCAGCCGCAATCATGGCAAGAGCTGCAGCAGGTAGACCAAACATCATGATTGGGAAGAACCCAGCCATAAAGATCCCTGCACTCTGATCTCCAGCGAAGAAACGGGATAAGTCCCCTTTTACCATTTCCCCTGCTGAATTGGTAAACTCACCAAACTCGAACCACACAAGCGTATTCAACACATGGTGTAATCCCACTGGAATCAGGAGGCGATTTAAGAAACCAAACACCCCAACCCCAGCTGCACCGGCATCAACTATCCATTGACCAACATTATTAATTCCTTCCTGAATCGGTGGCCATACATAGCCAAACACGCCAGCTAAAATAAGCATGGCTAGAGACGTGATAATCGGTACAAACCTTTTTCCTCCAAAAAATCCAAGCCAATCAGGCAGTTTGACCTCACTATAGCGGTTGTACAAAAGACCAGCCACAATACCCGAAATAATACCTCCAAGCACAGCCATTTTAATATCCTCATTAATCGCTGTAGCTCCTTTGGTCAGCACAAAATAACCGACAGCCCCAGCCAAGGCCGCTGCACCATGACCATCTTTTGATAACCCAACAGCTACCCCAATCGCAAACAACAAAGCAAGATTTGCAAAAATCGCATCCCCAGCAGCCGCCATAAAAGGTATGTCCAATAAGTCCGGTTGTCCAAGTCGAAGTAACAACGCCGCCGCAGGAAGCACCGCAATCGGAAGCATCAGCGCCTTCCCAATTCTTTGTAAGAACCCTAACATCACACGTATCCCCTTTCCACAAATGGTATTTATCCCAAAAGCTTATACTGGTTGTCTATACAAATTTATGAGCTTGTTTAGGGGGATATGATGAAAAAGTGCCTGAAAAAGTGCCTGACCCCCACCGCTTTAAAGCAGTGGGGGTCAGGCACTTTTTATGATTCAGGCGGTCGAACCCCAAGTTCGGGCGATCCTAAGCCATGTGCAGGCGATAGCACTCGATTTTCAAGCGAAACTCACTCATATTCAGGCGCTCCCGCATATTCGCCAGCCTTACATCCATCACTTCGCAGGAAATACCTCACCTAGTTTAATAATATCCCATTCGTTACGAGCTTTTCCGATTTCTGCTTGGATCATCATACTAACCTCTGCAAATTGTACGGCACCTTCTGGGATCGAAAGTGTACGGTGTTGATCTTCTGAATTTAGAAGGACTAGGCTATCCTTATTGATTTCCTCTACTAAAAACAGATCCATTTCATACTCAGTTTGAGCTTCAAACTCATGCTCTAAATTAGGATATTCAGGGGAATCCATAATTGCATTTTCCATTCTTACTGCATTCAAAATCGAACTTTCCTTCTCTTTAAGAAATGCAGCTACATCTTTTCCAACATTCATGCCTTTTTCCTTATCAAGCCACTTCGTAAAAGCCCTCACTACAGAAATAAAATCTTTTGCATATGTCAAGCTGGCATAACCAACTCCCTCAAAGAATCCTTCTGTTAAAGCAAATTTCCAGAAACTAAAATCACACGCATCCCAGCTCTGAATCTCGCTTACCTCAAGAAGCTTGCGAATAACAGACAGACTATCTCGATACTTCCGCTTCGTTGCATCAGACTTCCCATCAACTTTTTCACGATAGAAACGCAACAGATCCTCAACAAAAAACAGATCCTTCATTTCATTCGTAATACCTAAATCCTCATATTCAGGAATGTCTTCTTCCACCACATACGTCTCTCTATCAATCGGCGATTCCACAGGCTTAAACGCTGTAACACGATCCGCTCCACCTGTTACAAAAGCTGAAAGAGGTAACCCTAGTTCTTTTCGTGGTTTATTAAAGTCAGCAGTGACATCCACTTCGCCAACTTGTTGGACGACGTTCCCATAAACCATATACTCATTTTGCTTCAGCCAATCATCCGCGACTTGTTCATGTCCCTCATTCACAAGCTCACGTAACGACTTATAATGATATTTTGGAATCTGTGCGTCCACATTTAACAGCTCTTCATTTTGCGCGTACAAGGCAAAATAGGAAGGGATGCCATCCTGAATTCGAACCGTTTTTGGCTTGATCTGAATCGGTAAGTTTCCAATGGATGTAACCTTTTCATCCTGATAGATAAACACGCCGCGTGCCTCCGTCAGTTTTTTGAAGATCGCATTCATATGTTCGATTCCATACGTTTGTACCGTAAGCTTTCCATTTTGAATGGAAAGCACAGCGTAAACATCCGCAATTAAAATCTCACCATTCATCTCATTGTCCTCATACGTTTTCCAGTTCCCCGTCCAAGTGAGTTCCTGACTAGATTCTGTCCACTCATCGATTTGGAAGGAATGATCATTTACGAAAAATGCCGTAGCACGTTCTTGGTCCTCAACACTGAAGAAATACTTATACTCCTTCGCTTCATAGTTTTCACCTTCTGGGACGTTATCCTCAATCGTTCGATGAAGCGCTGCGAAAACTTCAGGGTAATAATCGATGAGTACCTCATCAAGAGAAAGTCCTGTACTCTCCTGGATCTCCTCAGCCTTTAGCTTCGCATTTCGTAACCCATATGGTCCTACCATGACACGCATGCCGTTGAAATAATGAACGTCGTCTTTCGGCTCAAGTAGCCCCAACGCTCCGTACCATGGTTTTACATACGAAATATGCTCCTCGGACTTAGGTGCAGCATATGCTTCTTTTGTTACGATATCTTCAAAAATCACATTCTCCTCTTGATCCTCAACGGCTTGCACGAGCTGTGGCTTAAGCTGCATCCAACGTTCAGCCATTTTACGCTCATCTTGATCCAGGCGATGGCCTTGCTCCTTCACAAACCACTCAATCCCACGAAGTCCATTTTCATAACGATAGAAAAAGTACATCCAGAAATGAGCATAAGGCTTATGTTGCTGCAACACACGCCCGCTTCGCTTATTAAATGTGGTTTCCAGTTGGTACGTCTCACCTGCTGAAACCTTATCATGTATAAAGGATCTCAACTTACTCGTAAGCTGGTTCTTTTGTTGAAGGAAACGCTCTTCCTTCACCTCTTTTAACTGCACCACTTGCTGTTTATTCATACAGCACTTCTTATATTTCTTCCCGCTCCCACAAGGACACGGGTCATTACGTCTAACTGACTCACTCATGTATCTTTAACTCCTTTTCTTACAAAAAACGTACAAAAAGCCTAATCATGAACCGACTAGGCTTTCATCCCAAACGCTATTATAACGTAAAATCTCTTTCTGTGCTTGTTCCATCTTTATACACTCGCTCTATACTACACTCAATGGATAATAAACCAAATTAAGTATATTAACCTCTTGACATCACAAATAATTTTCTTAATAATGGCAATTAATTAAATTTTCAAAAATTTTATATTTACTCACATAATTAAGTGAAACCAATGAACATGTACCTTTTTGTTAACGCTTTCACCAAGGGGGAAATCAAATGATTCTAGTTTTACTATTTTCAATCCTGACCATTTTATCAGTATTCTTTGCTTTGAATAAAAAGAAACCCATTCTATTAGGACTTCCTATTCTAGCTATATTTACATTTATGCTCATTAAAATCATGTTAGTGCCCCTTCCGTTCTGGGAAACCGTCCGCTTTATTTTTAACTTAAGAGGATAGCTTAAGCATTCGCACCGAAGGGAGGTGAAAATATGAAAAAAGTAGAGAAACATGTCGCAGATAGCTATTTTCGCGCTAGGAACATTGCCACTGCCATTTACTTAGTCATTTGGTTTGCTGTTTCTTATGGTGTTGTTCTTTTCGCTGAACCTTTATCTGCTTACACTATCAATGGGATTCCATTTCATTATTTCATGGGTGCTCAAGGTTCTGTATTAACCTTTATTCTCCTTTTATTTGTCAATGCGATCGTAAGTGACAAAATTGATCAAAAATATGGAATAGATGAAAAGCAAAATGAAGCCATTAGTGCAGGTCATACAGTAGATCAATAATTCTTGCTAATTCGATCTTTTGGATACAGAAGGAGGAGAAACATTGGATATACAGTTTTTAGTCTCACTAACTCTCATAGGATTAACATTCGGTCTATACATATGGATCGCTCTCTATAATAAGGCCAAAGCGACTTCAGACTTTTACGTAGCAGGTCGTGGAGTCCCACCTGTTTTTAATGGTATGGCTATTGGTGCGGATTGGATGAGTGCCGCTTCCTTTATCGGAATGGCTGGTACCGTTATGATTTTGGGCTATGATGGACTCGCATATATTATGGGTTGGTCAGGTGGTTACCTTTTACTTACCTTTTTACTTGCTCCCCAACTACGAAAATATGGGCGTTACACTGTGCCTGAATTTATTGGTGACCGTTACAAAAGTGATACAGCTCGATTAATTGCTGCTTTGGCTACCATTATCATTAGTTTCACCTACTCCATCGGTCAGTTATCAGGCTCCGGAGTCGTTATCGGACGATTACTAGAAGTCGATGCGGCTGTCGGTACATTAATTGGCGTTGTATTAATTGCCTTTTATTCAGCCTTTGGTGGTATGAAAGGGATTACATGGACACAAGTCGCTCAATATATCATTTTAATTATCGCTTATTTAATCCCTGTTATCTTCATGTCTCTTCAACTTACTCAAAACCCTCTACCATGGATTTCTTATGGGGAAATCATAGGTGAATTAGGTCAGTTGGATCAAGAGCTTGGCATATCTGAATACCTAGTTCCTTTTACAGAATCAACGAAATGGCAGTTTCTTGCCCTCATGTTTACATTGATGGCAGGTACAGCTGGCCTTCCTCACGTTATTGTACGTTTTTACACCGTTTCAACCATGAAAGCAGCGCGCTGGAGTGGAGCTTGGGCACTATTATTTATTGGCCTACTTTATTTATCGGCTCCTGCTTATGCAGCCTTTTCTCGTTTTATTTTGATGACCAATGTAGCAGGAAGTCCTATTAATAACCTACCCGAATGGACAACTGCTTGGGTAAATACCGGACGTTTATCTGTAGCCGACCAAAATGGTGATGGCATACTTCAATGGGCTGAAATTGTGATTAGTAAGGACATCGTTGTCATGGCAACCCCTGAAATTGCAAACCTAGGAATTTTTGTAATTGGATTAATGGCAGCAGGCGCCATGGCTGCAGCATTATCTACGGCAGGTGGACTCATGATTGCCATCTCAGCTGCTCTTTCTCATGACATCTACTTCAGAACCATTAACCCAAATGCAAGTGAGCAAAAACGTTTAGCAGTTGGTCGATGGTCGATTGTGATTGCAACCGTCATTGCAGGCCTTACCGCATTAAACCCACCTGGTGCCATTACACAAATTGTCGCCTGGGCATTTGCTCTAGCCTCAGGATCATTCTTCCCTGCCCTATTATTAGGTGTATGGTGGAAACGCGCAAATGGTCCAGGAGCTATTGCAGGAATGGTCGTAGGGTTAAGCGTGACATTAGGTTATATATTCGCAGCAAAATACGGAGGCTTTACGATTTTAGGCATCCTCGATACAGGTGCCGGGGTGTTCGGTGCAGCTTCAGCCATCCTCACCAACATCATCGTATCCCTTTCTACAAAGGCTCCATCTCAAGAAATACAAGAAGAAATTGTTGACCTTCGTTATCCTGAGCAAATGAGCTACAAGGATGGAGAAGTATGGATGAATGAATGAATAAATAAGAAAAGTGGAAGCGCCCGTTTAGCAACGAAGGGACTGGACTGAGCCCGTAGTAAGATTAACTAAACTTTAAAAGTGCCTGACCCCCATCGCTTTAAAGCATTAGGGGACAGGCACTTTTCAAATGGTAAACTCCTGTTCATGAGAAGAATCTCTTTCATATACACGTTCTACAAAGCGGACCTCTTCTCTATTCATAAACACAAGTGTGGAAGCTCTTGTACCGTATTGAGGCGTCTGAATAAATAGTGGAGAGAGATTACGCTCCCATTCAAGTGGTATTCCCGTATCTGGTAACTCTTCATCAGGCGCAGGCTCTGCATGTTGTAAGCTTGAGAAGATACATTCCTTCAAGTTTCCTGCAGACCCCTTCAAGCATTGTTGCAGCCCTTCTTTCCCTTTCGTTACTTTCGGCCAAGGCGTGTTCAACAAGTGATTACTCAATCCATACACACCAGGTTCAAGCACTCGAATCTCATCTTCTCTATTCGAATAATAGAAAAGCGACCGCCCATCATAAACGATTAGGTTAAAACCAGGATACTGATCTCGATTGTTTTGAATACCCTTCAAATAGCTCTCCGGATCCTCATCCCCCATCAAAAATCCACTCACGAGTTCTCCACGAGACCGCTTCCCTTCCGTCTCTTCACCAGGATCACGATAATTCGTAAGCGCAGCAAAACGCCCTTCTTTTGTCACACCCATCCATGTACCCATCTTTTCTAAATCACGTCCTGCCAAAATATGAGGAGCATCCTCCCAAAAATGGGCTTGAGCAGTGGGACGTTCGTAAAACTCATCTCGATTGGCGGCTACCACCAAGTCGTATGTATCGTCTATGCCATAGGCGAAGTTGATTAAGCACATGCAAGTCATCTCCTTGCTCCATAAAAGAATGATTCCCCCTATTATAAAGGATAAGAACGGATAATCCCAAAGAGAGACAACTAATACATTTTTCATGATTTGTACACACTATGAAAAAGAATGGATCATTAGGAGGAACCCAAGTGGAGAAAAATGACGCACTCGCCTACACCACGATCGCCATGAACGAATTAGGTTATAGCCGTCGAGAAATCGAAAGCATCACAAACAAAATGCTCGAAGTCCTCGAACAATACGAAGAAAAAGAAGCAGAAGTTAAAGCAGATGAGATCTTATTCTAGTTCAAGTGCCTCAAAAAGTGCCTGACCCCCACCGCTTTAAAGCAATGGGGGTCAGGCACTTCCTTTTCAAGCTCCAATAGCCCCACCGTTATATGTACCGCTAAGAAAAACATAGTTTGATAGAATGATGACAAAACAAGAAGCCAAAAGTGGATAATATTTACATTTATATAGGCCGATAATATCACTAATAACTAGTCTGATGGTTTTGTTTTCAGAAAATTAACAATATATATTTGAAATTATGAAATATTTCCATCACCATAAATTACAAATACTGAAATGGAGGGAAAAGTTTTGAAATTTTTTATCAAAGTAAGTATAGCATTGCTCGTTTTATTTAGTTTTGGATCTAGTTATCTTCATTCAACAAAGGCCAATGCCACTTCATTAGAAGTAGGCGATGCGCTTAAGGAAGTTTTAAGCTCAGAATCTAGCGATTTTATCGTTGAGGCTGTAATAACTTATGATCAAATGCCATCTGAATCAGACTTGGACGCTCTACAGAATTTAGGGTTAGACACTAAAACATACAGTAAGCTTCCAATGGTGGCTATTACAGGGACAAACAGTCAAGTGAACGACCTTTTAGATCAAGGCTTAAACGCACGATCAATCTATTACAATAAGAAATTAGATTATTTTATGAAAGACAGTCGTAAGCTTGTAGGGGCTGAACGAGTGTGGAACGACCTCGGCTATACTGGAAAAGGAACAACAATTGCTGTGGTAGACAGCGGAATTGACGCTACACATCAGGACCTTCCATATGGAGATAAAGTCATTCAAAATGTAAAGTTCCTAGTTGGGGACAGTATTTTTGGTGATGAGAGTCTTTATCTAGAAGATGTAGTGAATACAGATACCTCTTCAGGTCATGGGACACATGTAGCTGGTACAATTGCTGGTAATGGAACTGCTAGTGATGGGTTGTATGCTGGTATTGCACCAGATGCACAGTTGGTTGGACTTGGTACTGGGGAAGGGATTAATATTCTTTGGTCTCTTGAAGCATTTAACTATGTCTTAGAACATCATGAGGAGTATGGTATTGACGTCGTAAGCAATAGTTGGGGAACTACTGGCGATTATTCTCCAAATAACCCCATTAACGTTGCTTCTAAAAAGTTACATGATGCTGGTATGGTTGTAACGTTTGCCGCTGGGAACGAAGGACCTGAAAACAATACATTAAATCCATATTCAGCAGCCCCATGGGTGATATCCGTTGCTGCTGGAACGAAAGATAAGCAACTAGCCGACTTCTCTTCAAGAGGTATTCCAGGTGATGAATTTGTTCATCCAGATATCACAGCACCAGGTGTTGATATTGTTTCCACAAAGTCTTCTACTGGTCTCGTGATGAATTCGCTGGGTACGACTACGGATGTGAATTATATTGAGGAGCAGTATCTTCCATATTATACAACAGCAAGTGGTACTAGTATGGCAACACCTCATATCTCTGGAATCGTTGCATTAATGAGAGAAGCACAGCCAGACCTTCATCCAGATGCAGTATTAGATATTATGGAAAAAACAGCAGAACCCATGAGTGGCTATGAACTCCATGAAGTAGGAAAAGGTTATGTAGATGCATATGCTGCAGTAGAGCAAGCGTCAAAAACAAAAGCAACCACTGGACAGTATAAGGATAAAGAAACGGGCAAAACATATGAAACCTATTTTGTTACAGAAACGTGGAACAGTTCCATTGGGCCTGGCGCCGCCGATGCGGATGCAGCATCTCATGATTATTACACGATTAACCTAGGTAAAGATACAGTAAGTCTTAATGTAAAAATTGAATGGGTATCTCCAACAAATGATTTAGATTTAGAAGTTAGAGACCCAAATGGTGATTTAGCAGGATCTTCTGGAAACGCTGCTACCACAGTAGAGGAAACCTTTATTCCTAACACAATAGAAGGTGACTACACGGTAGACGTAATCGGTTACTTAAATACGACAGAGCAATACACCGGAACCTACACGATTGAAAGAATATTGAAGTAAAATAAAAGAAGTGCCTAAAAGAAGTGCCTTAGAAGTGCCTGACCCCCACTGCTTTAAAGCGATAGGGGTCAGGCACCTTTCATTGAGTGTTTTTCTGCTTTATAATCCTATCACATATGTAAAAAATTCAACCGATGCAACTGCCGCTCCAATAAAGAAAACCGCAGCACCCACACATCCTTGTCTTTCCTTCATATCCTCTTCATACTCTTTCGCACAATGCTTACACAGCGTAAGCCCCATTTCCTTGGCCTCTTCTTCCCTAACCTTTTGCGCTTCCTTCTTCCCCTTAAGAATGCTTGAAGACGTTGGACAATCATCGTCAAAATAATGATAGTACTTTCCTGACTTCGTTATAAAAACTTCATCACCTTGGTGCATATCGTTCACCTCCTTTTGTTGCAAGGTACCTGACCCCCACTCTGCTAAATCGATAAAGTATGGCACCTATACCAAAATTGGTGTACTAGTATTTAAAAAATACATTTAGTACCTATTATAATCTTAATCCCCCCTACCTAGCGTGTATTAACAAACTAATCCTAGTTTACTAAAAATGTATGCAATGAATATAGTAGATCATCGATATTTCAACCATGATTCGGTGTAAAGAAACATAAAAAAGAAGCAACTGGACTAAGCCCAATCACTTCCTCTCCATCAGTCTACTCTGCTTAAACAAGGCAAGATAACCACACTCACCACAGACATAGGCTTGAACTTCATTTCCATCAATCTCTAATGAGGCATACTCTCCACGAACCAAGAAACCTTCCTTTCGTATTTGTTTCGCTACGAGATCCTTCGCCTCCATCTCTCCCCCATCACAGATTGGACATGGTTTCATAGCAGCACTCCCCTTAACACAGTTTGTACTACTATATGTATCTACTTCAATAAAAATGAAAAAGTGCCTGACCCCCACCGCTTTACTGCGTTAGCAAGGCGGGGGTCAGGCACTCTCCCTAATATAAAAAATAAACAAGAATCGGACTAACAATAGAAACCATAATGGCACTAACCGTCATAGCCACTGTGCTTATAGCCCCTTCTTGTTCACTATTCTCCATAGCTTTCGAGGTGCCAATCGCATGAGAAGCACTCCCAAAACCGATCCCTCTACCCAGGAAGTGATGAATCCCACTCCATTTTAAAACGAATGGCCCTAATATAGCTCCGCCAATTCCAGCTATCATAACAAAGACAGCCGCCATGGATGAGACACCACCAAGGGTAGTTGCAACCTCCATGGCTATAGGTGTCGTGGAGTTTTTAGGAATAATTGAATAAATAATAGCTTCATCAAAAGAAACCCATTTTGCTAGTAACAAACCCGTAGACACCCCTATGACCGCTCCAACAAATACACCAATCAAAATGCTCACACTATATCTCTTGAGAATCTCCCAATTCTTATATAAAGGATAAGCTAAAGCCACAACACCAGGCCCAAGAAACCAATCGATCCACTTTCCTCCTACCATATAGGTTTCATACGGGATATGAAAAATAAGTAGAATCGCAACCAAGAATGCTGTAGAAGGCAATACGGGTAATAGAAACGGATTCGGAACCTTTTGATACAATTTTCGTGAGGCTAGATAGATAAGAACCGTACTAATGAACGTTATGATCCCGATTAAGATGCTCATACTCCCGCTCCTTCTTTCTGACGATATACTGACTCACCATTCCCGAACACACCATCACAAGTAGCGTACTGCACAATGCGATCGGAATAAGAAAAAAACTCTTACCAGTAAATAAATCTAGATATTGTATAATGCCAACTGTAACTGGAATAAATAACAACGCTAAATGACGAATAAGGAAATCAGCTCCCTCATCCACCCAGTTCACATTCACTTTCTTTGTTAATAACGTACTAAAGAGTAACAACATCCCAATAATGCTACCCGGTATAAACAGATTGAATAGATCCTGTATCCAACTTCCAATCAAATAAAAAACGATTAAAACAGCGATATGGCCCATCACTTTCAAAACACCCATATGAGCCCTCCTCTCGAACAACGATCGCTCATCACGAATAAAAGCCAGCCCTCAAAGACTGGTTACAATATATCTATGAATCTTATTTTAATATCATTAGATTCTTTTGCATACTGTCAGCCCTTTCTATTGTAAACAGAGGTACCGAGACCCACAACAGATTAGATAAAATTTTTTGATGGCGAGTCCAATAACTTTTGTTATAATAGACAAAATATTTCGTAGATTATAGAAGGGGTGACTGAAGATGCCAATTAATATTCCTGAAAAATTACCCGCAAGAGATATCTTAGAAAAAGAAAACATCTTCCTTATGGAGGACGAACGTGCTGTTACTCAGGATATTCGACCGTTAAATATCCTGATTCTGAACCTCATGCCCGAAAAAGAAAAAACGGAAAGACAGTTGCTGCGCTTGCTCAGTAATTCCCCCTTACAAGTAAATGTAGAGTTTATACATACCTCTACATACGAATCAAAAAATATAAGCAAATCTCATTTAAGTCAATTTTATAAAACGTTTCATGAAATCAAAGACAAACGTTACGATGGAATGATTATTACAGGCGCCCCTGTCGAGCAACTAGATTTTGAAGATGTCGCCTATTGGGAAGAACTCAAAGAAATTATGGAATGGACAAAGACCAATGTCACATCTGTCCTGCACATTTGTTGGGGAGCTCAGGCAGCACTCTATTACCATTATGGGATTGATAAGTATGCACTTCCGGATAAAATTTCAGGCGTGTATCAACACCGCATGATGCATCCAACTGTCAAATTAGTTCGGGGAATGGATGACGTATTCTTAGCCCCTCATTCGCGATATACAGGTGTATCAGAGGAAGAAATCTCGAATCATGATCAGTTAACATTATTATCTTCATCTAAGGATGCTGGACCATTACTGGCTATATCAAATGATGAAAAGCATGTGATGATTACGGGTCATATTGAATATGAATCTACGACACTAGCAGAAGAATATGAGCGAGATGTAGCAAAAGGATTAAATGTGAATGTCCCAGCTGGTTATTTTCCTGACGATGATCCTGATCAACAGCCTTTAAATCGTTGGAGATCTCAGGCTTATCTATTATTTTCGAATTGGTTGAACTATTATGTTTATCAGGAAACGCCTTATGAGTGGGGATCTGAGAGTTTGTGGAGTATATAATGTAAAAGTGCCTGACCCCCAATGCTTTAAAGTACTGGGGGTCAGGCACTTCTTTCCTACCTTACAAAAACACAAAATACAACATAAACATTCCAGCTAGACCGTACATAATTGGGTGGACTTGCTTCCAATCTTTTTTAGCAACCATAGCAAATGGGTAAAGGATGAAACCAAGGGCAATCCCCGTTGCTATACTGAAAGTGAGTGGCATTGTGATAATGGTGACAAATGCCGGAACCATGATTTCCATCTTGCTCCAGTCAATCGCTTTTACCTCTGACGCCATAAGAGCACCGACAATGATGAGGGCAGGTGCTGTTACTTCAGTTGTAATGACGCCAAGTATAGGTGAAAAGAACAATGCAAAAAAGAAGCAGATGGCAATTACAACACTCGTAAAGCCTGTACGGCCACCAACAGCAACTCCGGCAGAGGATTCAACAAACGAAGCCGTTGTGGAAGTACCAAAGATAGCCCCAGCCACTCCAGAAGTGGAATCCGCTAATAGAGCGCGACCTGCATTTGGAATTTGATTGTCCTTCATAATACCTGCCTGACTGGCCACAGCAATAAGTGCACCAGCCGTATCGAAAAACGCAACAAATAAAAATGTAAAAATAACAGCAAGAATTTCAGGAGTAAAGATATCCCCTAAGTGCTGAAAAACAACCCCAAATGTTGGCTCAAGGCTAGGTACCTCTCCAACCACGGAGTCAGGCACATCTACTAATCCAATGCTCATGCCTACAATGCTGGTGATGACAATTCCATAGAAAATACCTCCACGAATTCCACGCACAAGCATCATCAAAGTAATAATAAAACCAAACACGGCAAGGGCAGTCGCAGGATTAGTCAATTGACCAATTGCTACCAACGTCTCCTCGTTTCCTACAACAATACCGGCATTTTTCAAACCAATAAACGCAATGAAAAACCCGATGCCTCCTGCAATGGCATGTTTTAAATCTTTCGGAATCACATTAATGATTTTCTCTCGTATCTTCAGAAGACTTAGAATCATAAAGATAATGCCAGCAATAAATACTCCCGTTAAAGCGACTTGCCATTCAATCCCCATCCCGATAACGACAGAAAAGGTAAAGAATGAATTAAGCCCCATACTTGGTGCAATACCAACAGGAAAGTTTGCCATCAGTCCGATTAAAAGCGATCCAACAATGGCGGATAAAGCAGTAGCCGTAAAGAGTGCCCCTTTATCAATCCCAGCCTGACTTAAAATGATCGGGTTAACGACTAAAATATAGGCCATAGAAAGAAACGTGGTAATACCGGCCATCGTTTCTTGTTTATAATTCGTTTCACGTTCATTAAACTTGAAGAAATGTCTCATGATGTCCCCTCCTAGATGCATATAACAAAAGCGTAAGCGCTCGTTTAGCAACGAAGGGACTGGACTGAGCCAGTAGTGAGATAAAGGAAACACAAATTGTTTGCCAATTTGATGTTGACTTATCGAACGGAGGCAAGGGAAGTCCCTTCGTTGCTGGGCGCTGGAGCTAGACGTGGCCCCACTGTCATTAAAAAGTTATACACAAGCCATAAATTTTATAGATTCATAGAATGTAAAAAAGCACCGGTAAACTACCGCTGCTTATACAAAGGGAAAGAAACATAGACGTTTTCCCCTTGTAGACGAGCTATTTTCGGTAGCTGGTAGAAACGTTCAGGCCCTATTCCTGAACTTATACAAGGTGCTGAATCTGTTATTTATTTGATAAAGAGAACTATAACAACCATCAAACTGCCGGTCAATGATTATAAAAAATGTGTGTGAATTTACTTTTTTCTGATTTTTTCGCACACATAAAAAAGTGCCTGAACCAACCATATTAAAGCGGTGGGGTCAGACCTCATTATGTATCAAAGCTCAGCAAATAGAGATGAATACTATAAGAATACAATAATGGAAGGATATATCACGCTACGATCATAACCTTGAAGGGTGTTAACTATCTATTGATGGAATATGTATAGACACAAGGAAAACAAGGAGGAGTTAAATACCTCCTTGTGTTTTTATGTTATTTTTAAAATGGTATCATTTCACTTTATTACTTGCTGTAACTAATGGTGCCGTTGTGCCACGGATCATTAAGGTTGGATTGAAAAAGATGCTTTCTTGTCTTTCGTTGTCTCCTTCTATTTTGTTGATGATGACATCGATGATCTTTTTCCCCATATCTTCAATTGGTTGTGCCATGGTTGTGAGAGCTGGAACGGTTGTTGTGGCTAGAATGGTATTATCAAACCCGATAACCGATAGATCGTCGGGAATATTTAATCCTTTTTCTCTCGCAGCTTGTATAACACCTATCGCTAGCAAATCGTTACATGCAAAAATAGCTGTAGGTGGATCATCTTTATCAAGTAGCTGCTTAGTACACTCCCTACCATTCTCTATTGTTGCAGTTGTTTTGACTATATTATCTTCGTTGATTAAGACTCCAAATGCTTCATGTACATCTCGGTAAGCATACAGTCGCATATTATTACTATGCATTTGTTCAGCAATAATCCCCACATTACGATGTCCGTTTAAGAATAAGTGAGAGGTAGCCTCATATCCTCCTTTGTAGTTATCGACAGACACTACAGTAACATCATAAGCTGGCTCTTCCTGAGCTAGCATTGCAAGTGGAACATTGGCCTCAGTTAGTTCCTTCATAATTCCTTTATTTTTAATTCCAGAAGCTACAATAAAACCATCCACTTGTTTCCTCTTTAAAAGCTCTATATATTTCTTTTCCTTTTCTTCATCGTGATCAGTACTACACATGATAACGCTTATTCCCCGTTCATGTGCTTTGTCCTCTATATTTCTAGCGATTTCTGAGAAAAATGGGTTTGAAATATCCGGAATTAGTAAACCAAGCGTATCTGTACGTTTGCCTGTCAATGCAGAGGCCACTACACTTGGGTAGTAATTTAATGCTTTCATTGCCTCAAGCACTTTTATTCGTGTAGCTTCACTGATACGCCCTGTATTATTAATAACCTTTGATACTGTTGCTATGGAAACGTCTGCTTCTTTGGCAACTTCATATATGGTTACTTTCATGCTTGATCCCCATTTCTTTTTTCAAGAATACCTCGTATATGTATTATAGCCTAATTCATTGTATCTATTAAACCTAACGAATTATAAAATATGTTATTAATCATCATTATTGAGGTTAGAACAAGCAGATAGCATTCTAACTAATCTGCTTGTTTATATTTCACACACCTGAATTCACCGAGGGCTTTGTATACTTTCTTCATGATCAATCTAGACCAACGATTCCTACTCTTTCCTTCTTCACGTTATCTTTTCTACAATCCTGCGGTTTTATATATATATTCTCTTGCAGATAATGCATATTGAAGTGGATTTGCCAGTTCTGGATCCTGCTCTGCTTCTACCACGAACCACCCATGATATTCCGCTTCTGCAAGAATAGAGAAGATGGGTTCAAAATCAATAACTCCATCTCCAGGTACCGTAAATACACCTTCTTTTACCGCTTCAAGGAAGCTCTTGTTATTCTCTTGAATACTCCTAGCAACAGATTGTCGAACATCCTTCAGATGAACATGCTTAATTCTATGGAGATGTTGTTTTAGAACAATTAATGGGTCTTCACCCGAAAAATAGAGATGTCCTGTATCATATAATAAGTGGACCAGATTTGGATCTGTCATTTCCATTAGACGATCCACTTCCTGCGTCGTTTGGACTCCTGTCCCCATATGATGGTGAAAGACGACTTCCATTCCCTTTTCCTTTGCCAAAGCTCCTAGCTTATTCATCCCTTCTGCTAGTAGATCCCATTCTTCTTCAGTAAAGATCGGTTTTTCATCAAATAAAGATACGTCTTTATGTTGTATACTATGACCTTGTTCAGATACGACAATCACTTTAGCTCCCATATCATGTAGGAAATCACGGTGTTTTATAAATTCCTCTATTGTATTTTCTAAGGGCTCTGTGGTCGTAAATGCACTAAACCACGCACTTGCTACTTTTAGATTACGTAAAGTAAGAGCGTTGTTTAGTTCATCCCTATTGTGGGGGTATTTATTCCCGACCTCAGTTCCTTCAAAGCCAGCTAGTGCCATTTCACTAACACATTGCTCAAATGGAATATCTCCCCCTAGCTCCGGTAAATCATCGTTGGTCCATCCAATAGGTGCAATTCCAAGTTTAATCGTGTTTTCCTTAAACATAGGGACACTCCTTTAACCCTGCTAATATTTACGAGCTTGTTCGAGGTGCTTCATTCGTACTTGATGAGCTTGTTCTACCGATTCGCTTTTAGAGGTTTCTGCTACTCCTACGTTCCACCATGCATCATACCCATCTGACATGGTTTTGGGTAAAACTTTAATATCCATTAAAGTAGATACATCTTGTTTTTTAGAGTCCTCTAATGCATAACGCAAATCTTCTATGGTATGCACCTTGTATGTCTTCACTCCGTATCCTGCGGCACTTTGGGCGAAATCCACCGGAACAATCGAACCATTCAATGAACCTGTTTTACTGTTTCGATGTCTAAATTCTGTACCAAAACTCCCCATTCCATTTCCCATTTGTAAGTTATTAATGCATCCAAAGCCTGCATTATCAAATAGAATAATATTCAACTTCAATCCTTCTTGGATGCTTGTAACTAACTCAGAGTGAAGCATTAAATAGCTACCATCTCCGACCATGGCATAGACTTCTTTATTGGGTTCCGCCATTTTTACGCCTAGTGACCCAGAAACCTCATAACCCATACAAGAGTAGCCATACTCCATATGATACGTGTTCGGTTGTCTGCTAACCCACATTCGTTGCAAATCACCTGGCAGACTACCAGATGAGCCCACTATAATAGAATCATCAGCAATGGATTGATTTATTTCTCCTATAACAGCCGTTTGCGTTAGAGAAGTTTCAAGAGCTTCAGTATATTCTGGTATGACTTCATCAAGATGCCCTGCTACTTCCGGCTGATATCCTACTTTATGATAATCTGTATGATAAAGTCGGTTTAATTCTTCTTCCCAGCCTTTTCGTGCTTCTTCGATCTCTTGGTTATAGCCAGAAGAATAATTCTCTTTATCTAGTAAATCACCTAGCTCTTCTAGGGTTGTTTTGGCATCTGCGACTACTGTTGTGGCATCCAACTTGTTGGCATGATATTTTGATAGATTAATAGTCAAGAAATCAACGTCATGATGTTGGAACAGTTCCTTCGATCCAGTTGTAAAATCTGCAAATTTTGTCCCAATGCCAATCACAAGATCTGCTTCTTTCGCTAGCTGATTAGAAGCAGAATTTCCAGTAACACCTATTCCTCCGAGATTGAGGGGAAACGTACCTTCCACAGCACCTTTACCTGCTTGGGTCTCTGCAATTGGTATATGATACTTCTCTGCAAACTCTTTAAGCTTTCCTCCCGATTCGGAATACCTTACGCCTCCGCCACTTACAATGAGAGGCTTTTTCTTCTTTTTCATTAATTCTAGAGCATCATGTAGTTCCATATCCGTTGGTTTTCTACGTTCTATCCGATGTACACGCTTTTTAAAGAAATACTCTGGGTAGTCAAAAGCTTCGCCCTGAACATCTTGAGGAAGCGATAGAGTCACGGCACCTGTATCTGCTTGGTCTGTTAAAACACGCATCGCATTAATTAAGGCACTCATTAACTGTTCCGGTCGTGAAACTCGATCCCAGTACTTACTAACCGGTCGGAAAGCATCATTCGTTGTGATAGAAGCATCATGTATTTGCTCAATTTGCTGTAAAGCTGGGTCCGGCTGTCGTGTGGCAAATGTATCACCAGGCAATAGTAATACTGGAAGATTATTTGCCGTCGCAGTGGATGCTGCTGTAATCATATTAGCTGAACCAGGACCAATGGAAGATGTGCAGGCCATTAACTGCTTCTGATTGTTTTGTTTAGCATAAGCAACAGCAGCATGTGCCATTCCCTGTTCATTTCGTCCCTGGTACACTTCAAGGTCACCACTATCCTGTTCTAATGCTTGCCCTAAACCGAGAACATTTCCATGTCCAAAGATCGTAAATATCCCTTTGAAAAGTTTTTGCTCTTTTCCATCTACCTCAATATATTGCTGATTTAAAAACAAAATCAGTGCTTGAGCAGTTGTTAATCTCACTATCATTCACCTCATTTTATTATGGAAGTCAGAAGATGCACATATAGCCGGAAAGAGGAAATCCCTATCCGGCTATCACTCTTATACCCAACGGCCTGTTACAACTTTTTGCCTCGTGTAAAATGCAACACCATCTTTTCCGTTAGCATGTAGATCGCCATAGAAGGAATCTTTCCAACCAGAGAATGGAAAGAATGCCATTGGAGCTGGTACCCCTATATTCACTCCAAGCATTCCAGCATCAATCGTTTCACGGAAATTCCTTACACTTCCTCCATCTTTAGTGAAAATGCAAGCTCCATTAGCAAAACGAGAAGTGTTCGTTAGCTCAACCGCCTCTTCAAGATTTTTAACTCTAGCAATGGAGAGAACGGGAGCAAAGATCTCATCCTGCCAGATTTTCATTTCACTTGTTACCTCATCAAAAATTGTCGGTCCTACGAAATATCCTTCCTGTTCACCTTCGACATCTTTTCGTCCATCGCGAACTAAGGTCGCCCCTTCTTCTTCACCTGTTTGAATATATTGAATCGTACGTTCCTTATGTTGATCACGAATAACAGGGCCAAGGAAAACGTCGTCTTCAAGTCCATTTCCTATTTTTATTTCATTTGATTTTTGTACGAGACGCTGGATAAATTCATCTGCTATATCCTCCTCCACTGCAACGACAGAACACGCCATGCAGCGTTCTCCTGCAGACCCAAATGCAGCATTAAAAATTTGAGTTACAGCATTTTCAATATTAGCGTCGCTTAACACAATAGAATGGTTTTTAGCGCCTGCTAGTGCTTGAACTCTCTTTAGGTTATCTGTTCCACGCTTATATACATACTCCGCTACCGGTTGTGAACCTACGAAAGAAATAGCCTTAATATCCTTGTTATCCAATATTCCATTCACTACATCATGAGCCCCGTGAACGATGTTAAACACTCCGTCTGGTAAACCTGCTTCCTCTAATAATTCAGCCAGGCGGTTAGCCAGTAACGGTGTTCGCTCCGAAGGCTTCAAAATGAATGTATTCCCTGTAGCTAGTGCCATTGGGAACATCCAACATGGCACCATCATTGGGAAGTTAAATGGAGTGATCCCCCCTACCACTCCAATAGGATATCGGTACGTACCCGACTCCATACCTGAAGATATGGAAGGTAATTGAGATCCCATCATTAGGCTAGGTGCACCAGTTGCAAATTCCACACATTCAATTCCACGTTGTACTTCACCATACGCTTCTTTGAAGTTTTTCCCATTCTCTATAGTTATTAATTCAGCTAATTCATCCCAATGTTCTACTAATAGTTGTTGGTACTTAAATAGAATTCTAGCCCGTTTTGGAACTGGGACCTCACTCCACGTTTTAAAAGCCTCACTTGCAACGCTTGCCGCATGGTCCAAGTCTTCTCTTGTAGATATAGGTACTTCTGCAATCACTTCTCCAGTTGCAGGATTGAAAACAGATTCTGTTTTATCTGTATTGGATTCTATCCACTTACCACCGACATAATTATTCACCTTTTCAAATGTGGTTTGAGTCATTCAATTACCTCCTATATTTAGATCTTTCAAATTTATAAATCAGTATATTGATCACCTAGCTTTTACAGCTGAATCTATGAACGTATCAATCTCATTTTTCGTTGGCATCGCTTCTGAGCAGCTATGCTTGGAAATAACAATAGATGCCGAGGCACTTCCAAACTCCATCGCACTAGGTATATCCCATTGATTTAACAAACCGTATATAAAAGCTGAAGCATATGAATCACCTGCTCCAAAGGTTTTTAGTACCTTTGTTTTGAAAATGTCACCTTTATGAGAAAAACCAGATTTCGTATAGGCAATTGAACCTTCTCCCCCATGTTTAATGACAACAATTTCAGCATGATGGTCGAACCACTTTTGCGCAGTATCCCGATCAGAAGATTGCTTATCTCCTTCGAATTGTTCCATTACATCAAATTCATCTCTTGTTCCAATGATGACGTCGCACTTTTCAGCTGCTAAATTAAAATACGTTGCAGTTTCTTGTTCTGAATTCCATGAATACGGACGATAATCCAAATCGAACACAACCACTACCCCATGTTTTCTAGCGTACTCGAGTGCAAGAAAGACTGCTTCTCTAGAAGGACTTGCTGAAAGAGCTGTACCCGAAATTAAAATGGATTTAGATTGTTTAATATAGTCCTCTGAGACTTCAGCTGTATCTAGTTTTAAATCAGCTACATTATCTCGATACATGAGAATACTACAGTCTTCAGGACTTTTGATTTCTGTAAAAGCAAGCCCTGTTACCGCACCGGTGTCATCAATAGAAACACCTGAAGTATCAATATTGTTGTCATCTAAATACTTTGTAATAAACCTTCCCATTTGGTCATCTGAGACTTTACCAATAAACCCACTTTTAAGACCAAGTCGAGAAGCTCCGATGGCGATATTAGCAGGAGACCCACCAACATATTTAGTAAAAGAAACCGTCTCTTCCATTGGTGTATTTATTTGATTTGTATTTAAATCAATACATAGTCGACCTACACCTATTAAATCGATTGGACGATCTTGCTTAAAGTTGAGATCGTACATATCGAACCCTCCTTTTTTGATTAGGTTAAGCGCTTAACTAAAATCTAAAAATAAAAAGGCAATGCGTTTCTATTTTGTTTCCATAACATTTTTAAATAACCACTCGTGATCTGGATCATTGTGAAACTTCCATGCTCGGGTTGGCCCAGCCATTACATTTAAATAGTAGGATTCATACCCTGGTACTGAAGAGACAGGGTGATATCCTTCTGGTACAAGGACTACATTACAATTTTCTACACTTAAAGCTTCATCTAGACTACGATCGTCGTTATAGACCCTTTGAAATACAAACCCTTGCTCTGGGTTAATTTTATGATAATAGGTTTCTTCTAAATAAGATTCATTCGGTAAATTGTCCGTATCATGCTTATGAGGAGGATAGCTAGAAGTATTACCATCAGGAGTGTACACCTCAACCACTAATAAACTATCCGCTGGTTCTTGCTCTGGTAAGATATTATGAATTTTTCTAGACATTTTACCATGCCCTCGATCTGCTACCCCTACATCAGATGGGGAAATTAATCGAGCCTCATAGTTGCCTTTACCTGGAGCAGAGCATACAGCTAATTCTACTTCTGTATGTGCCGTTACTGTGTATTCGTCATTACTTGGAATATATACGGAATATGGAGGAATTTTCTCGAAAACATTCTTCCGTTCTCCAATTTCTGCAAAAGTATCATTTTTTGTGTTTACAGTTGCCTTGCCACTTAATAACACGAGGCAAACTTCTTTATCGTTCGTTAGCTTTGATATATCCTCTCCTTGCCTTAAAACATGTACATCAAAGCCTACATAATCCCACCCTGCTGTTTCTGGAGTTACAGATAGGATTTTTCCCTCTTGATCCCTTTCGTTCGGCTTTACAGTTAAGTTCGCCATTATAAACCTCCTATAAACATTATTAAGGTAAGCGCTTTCCTTAATATTGAAACCAAGTATACTTGACTCCCTGTATCACTTCAACAGTTGAGTTTATATATTTGGAAAATTTAGAATTTCATAGTACTACTGAACAACCTTTTCCAGTTCTTCTAACTGAACGGTACGCTTTTCTTCCCAGGATATTTGCGCTGCTTTTGCCAACATTTCTGCTTTTAACCCATCTTCCCCAGTGGTTAGTAACGTTTTATTTTCTAATATGGAAGTGATAAATTCATCAAGTTCCTCAATGTAAGCGTCTAGATAACGCTCTATGAAAAAGTATTTTGGATGATCGATAGACACGATATCTTTAGTACTAATTTGCACATTTGTTGGGGATTCATTGTCAGCAGACACAACACCTTGATCACCAAATACTTCAATTCGTTGATCATACCCATAAACTGCTTCGCGACTATTGTCAATCACGCCTAGTGAACCATCTTGAAACGTTAAGGTTATAATAGCTGTATCCACATCACCGTTACGCCCAAATTTTGGATCCACTAAATTAGCAGCTTTTACAGTGATATCTTTTACTTCACTCCCTGAAAGAAAACGGACCATATCAAAGTCGTGAATGGTCATATCCATAAACATGCCACCCGAACGTTTAATATATTCCTCTGGGGGTGGTTCTGGATCACGAGATGTAACCTTAATCACATGAGGGTTTCCTACTTTTCCATCACGTATTGTTTCATATACTTTCCTGAAATGTTTGTCATATCGGCGGTTAAAACCAACTTGAAACTTGACACCAGAGATTTTGACTAATTGTAGAACTTCTCGTGTTTCTTCAACATTAAAGCTAATCGGCTTTTCACAGAAAATATGTTTCCCTGTTTGTGTAGCTCTTTTGATGTAAGTTAAATGTGTATCTGTACTAGAGCAAATAAATACTGCATCAATAGTAGAATCGTTAAAAATCGTTTCTGTATCAGTTGTTAGAATGGGGATGTTTTCTTCGTATTTTGTACCTCTTAAGCCTTCTAGATTAATATCTGCCAAGGTTTTCAATTCAACTTTGTCGGATTTTAATGCGTGGTCAGCATGTAATTGTCCTATTCTTCCTCCACCAATAATAGCGACAACGGCTTTTTCTTTTGACAAGTTTAAACCGCTCCTTTCATAAAAAGTTAATTTTTATTTTGATTGATTATCCTTTTACTGCACCTAAAGTCATCCCTTTAACAAGGTGTTTCTGAACAACAAACGAGAACACTAATACCGGAATGATAGAAACGGTGGCAGCACCCGTTAATGCACCCCAATTGGTTTGATATTGTGTAATAAAGGTAGATATACCCGCTGGCAACGTCATCACATCAGTAGAGTTTAAGAGGAACATGCTGAATAAAAATTCATTCCACGTCAATATTACTGTGAAGATTGATGTTGCTACTAAACCAGGTAGGGCAAGTGGTAATACAATTTTGTAAAACGCCATAATTCTGGAATAACCGTCAATCATAGCAGATTCTTCTAGACTTTGTGGAACCTCTTCGAAAAATGCTTTCATCATCCAAACCACAAAAGGTAAATTAAATCCAGTATAGACAATAAGCATAGCCCACAATGTATTAACGAGACCTAACTTCTGCATAATTAAATACAACGGAATAACTAATACAATAGGGGGTAGCATCCTAGCTGTTAAAATAATAAAAGCTATTTTTTCATTTCTATTTTTCTTCAATGTAAACCGAGCAAGGCTATATGCTGCATAAGATCCTATTAACACGCACAATAGCATCGATGTAAAAGATACAATGGTACTGTTAATAAAGAAATCGATAAAAGGACTTCCTGGTGCAAAAATTCCATTAACGGGATCGAAATAATATTCCCAAGTTAGCTCTTTAGGAAAAAATGTTTGAGTATCTGAGAATAATTCTCTTTCCTTCTTCAAACTTGTAATGACCATCCAATAGAGTGGAAAGAAAATAAACATAATTGTGCCTGTTAAGAAAACCCCTCGAAAGATTTTAGTTTTCCATTCTCCCTTTGGTTTTACAGCTTGAGACATGGTTGACACACTCCTTTAATTCGCTGCTTGAGAACGATTCATTAGTTTAATTAAGAACGTAGAAATCAATATCGTGACTACGAGAACAATCAATAGACCTGCTGAAGAAAAACCAAAATCAGAGAATTTCATAGCAGAACGATACATTAAGAAACTAATCGTTTCAGTCGACCTTCCTGGACCACCCTGTGTTAGGACGAAAACTTGGTCAAATGTACGCAACGCATCCATAGTTCTAATGACAAGCGCAACAATGATGATAGGTTTTAACATAGGAAGTGTTACAAACCGAACGATCTGAAACTTTGATGCCCCATCAATTTCTGCGGCCTCAAATGGGTCCTTTGGTAAAGACTGCAACCCTGCTAGTAAGATTAGGAAACACATTGGTGTCCATTGCCATATATCAACTGCAACCAACGAAAGAAAGGCTGTCATGGAATCTCCAAGGAAATTCACCTTTGAAAATCCTAGACTTTGAAGCATATAATTAATGATCCCCATGTCTGTATTTAGCATTAATTTGAACACGACTGCTACAACAAGTGGAGAAAGCATCATAGGAATGATTAAAAACCAGCGTAAATAGTTCATCATCTTTCCGTCATTTGAAACCATTAAAGCCAGATTAAAACCTAAAAACATTTCCAAAGATACGGCTAAAACAGTGTAAATTAAGGTAATCATTAAAGCATTCCAAAAAGGTATGCTTTTAAAGATATCTATATAGTTTTGCAGCCCTTGAAATCCAGTTGAGTTCCCAAATGTATCAAATCCAGAAAAGGATACAACAATGGAATAACCTATAGGGAAAACGGTTAAAATCACCAAAATAATAAATGTTGGTAACAATAGATAATAAGGTAATCTTCTTTCCGATTTAAGAAATGCATTTCCACTTTTTCTTTTTTTCTCAGCAATATTTTTAGAGCTTAATACTTCTGTTACGGAAGACTTCTCACTCATGTTATAGCTCCTTCCAGAAATTAATGAAAGATTAGTAGGGCACAACGCCAAATAGCCGCTATGCCCCTTTTCCTAATCAGTAACCATTCTCCTCCATCAGTTTACGAATCTTATTTGCAGCCTTGGTTAGTGCTTCTTCTGGACTCAATTCACCGATCAATGCACGATTCAGATGGGTTCCATAAATGGATTCAATTTCTGAATAAAGTGGTGTACGCGGGCGCATTTTTCCGTTTTCTAGCCCTTCTTTTACCGCTTCAAGGTAAGGATATTCTTTTTGCAATTCAGAATCTGTTAATACACTAGTACGGGTTGGGATTCCCCCGCGTTTTGTCATCTCTTTCTGGACTTCTTTAGAAGATGCCCATTTGATGAATTTTAAAGCTGCATCTTTTGAATCAGATGCTTTCGGTATTCCGAAGATCCAATTACCAACCATCGGTGCGTGTTCTTCACCTTCTGCTTTTGGAACAAGAGAATATCCCATTTTGCCGACAACCTCAGATTTATCAGGGTTCTCCATGGTTTGTCCCCACGCTGGCCAATTGATGGACATCAGTCCGTCACCTTTAGTCATCACACGGCCAAGAGAGTCTGCATTATAGTTTGCAATTCCTTCTGGGGCATTTTCTTTAAAACTAACATACTGTTCTAGAGCTTTAATTGCCTTTGGACTGTCTAGCGTTACGTTCCATTCCTCATCAAAGAAGTCAGCTCCATGAGACCATAGGAAAGCGTTGAAGTTAGTAGCAATTGGATTTCCACGCGCTCCTCTATGTATGAAACCATATTTGATATCGTCTTTATGCTTCGCAATAGCTTTTTCTACATCATTCCAAGTTTCCGGAGCTTCACTTAAAATATCTTTTCGATAAAAGTACAACTGAACATTTCCTACTTGAGGAACTCCATAAAATTTAGGCTCTTCATCTGAGTTACCACTTGGTAATCTTGGACCTTCTGGAGCTGGCCACATGCTTACCTGACGAGAAAGCTTGGCAAAATCATCACTCGGTTCGTATCCTAACTCCCCTAATGGTGTCAGGAATCCTCCCCCTGCAAACATCGGCATCCATGGATCATCTGCAAAAATGACATCATATGTGCCACTTTCTGTTCTCAAGTCATTATAAATTCGTTCATAGAGTGTGTTGTAATCAAATTCATTCCATTCCACTTTAACCCCAGATTCTTTTTCAAATTGCGAAACCATTTCTTTAATGGCCGTTGATTCAGCACCTGCAACCATCGCAATTGAAATCGTTTTCGAATCACCCTCAGAATTAGCTGAACCAGAACTTGAATCCGAACAACCTGCTGCAACCATAATTACCAATGCCATTACTATACTTGCGAGTTTTCTCAAATTCGTTCACTCCTTTTTTAGTTAAGCGCTTAACCTTTTTGCAAAAAATAATTAGAATTGCATGTTTCCAAAACATCTGCTACTCTCTGTTTCGCTACTTGAATACATTGTTCTGGAGGCAATTCCCAATAAGCCGGGCGAAATAATTCAACTGATGCAGGCCCTTTAAAACCCTTTTCCCTCAAAATGTTATAGATTTCTTCTATAGGAATTACGCCATCACCGGGCCATAAACGATGCCAATCCCTTAAACTTCCTTGAGGTAAATCCTCACAATCATCAATATGGAACAACAATATGTTTTCATCTTTAACATGTCTAAGATCCTCTAAATTTGAATTCATTGCATAAACATGAAAACAATCTACTACCAAGCCGATTTGCGGATGATCCATTGTCTCAATAATTTCATTAGCCTGATGGATTGTATTAATAGAGCAATTCGGATATCCAACAAACTCCAATGCAAGCTTCATCGATGTATGTTCTATAATGCTTACAAGCCTTTCTAAACATTGAACGGTTTCTTCTTTAATTTCCGTTTTAGTCTTATGGCCAATATCAAAGGAAGGTACCACCACTATTGTGGAGCAGCCAATCCTTTCACCAATTTCCGCTAGTAGGCGTAGATCCTTTTCCATCAGGGCAAAGCTTGTCTTATTCTGAAATGTGAAAAACTCAATGGCATTTAATGATAAAGGCTTTAAATTAGACGTATTAAAAAAATTAACTAAATCTTCCACAGTGTGATGGATTAAATATTCTTTTAACTTATCTAAACGAATCTCAATATAGTCATACCCAAATTGTTCACATAGCTGTAAGTCTTGCTCTAGCGTTGAAGAAGATAAGGTTGTTGCTTCATTAAAGGCAATTTCCATCCATCAACCTCCTTAAATTTAAGTAGTAAGCATTTTAGGTAAGCGCTTTCCTAACTGTTGATTATTAATATATCAGCAATATTCTGAAAATACAATAAATTTAAATAAATTTATTTTAAAAAATTGTAGGTACCTTTGTTGCCAACTACTCACTTCCGGGAATTTTATCGACTCACAACACATTTTCAAGTATGCTTCTAGAGAAGAATGTTGTAAAAAATTCCTCATGCCTAGTTGCATAAGGAATTTTCATTTGCACTTATTAAAATAAATCTCTGCTTCGTTAACAGATCTCCTCCCCTCAACGTAAGGAAGGTCATTCTCTTACCTTCACCGTTCATCCCTTTCACTAGATATCTCGTAAAATAATCGGAAAGAAAACTTTTGAGAGGGGATCTGAGCGTTTGTGGAGTATATAATACTTACCATTTAGTTTTTTCACTCCATCTATCCAACACCCTAAGTACATCATCATATTTTCAATTTATCTGTTTAGTCCAAAGAAACAAAAGGAAAACAATTTGTGAAAGATCATGAAGAAAAGGGTGACTTCAATGCCTACATTGAGAGAATATATGACGACAAGTTTTATCTCTGTACATTTATCTGATGATCTAAACACATTAGCTAATGAGATGAAGGAACACGATGTTGGGTTTCTACCCGTTATAGAAAATGATAAATACGCTGGGGTGGTAACAGATCGGGATATTGTAGTGAATGGTCTTACGAAAGGATCTCCAGAGGATGTTACTGCTTCTCAAGTTATGACAGATCATGTTGTGACAGGTAATCCTGATATGAATGTGGAAGATGCCGCACGCTTAATGCAGGAAAACCAAATCAAACGTTTATTAGTGATCGAAAATGAGCATTTAAAAGGTGTTGTCAGTCTAGGTGATTTTAGCGCAGAGGGTGAGAACTCGATATCTGGTCATGTCGTGAGTGAAGTTTCGAAAGGATTTGGAAACAATTAAAGCTTCTATATAAGTAAAGAAACCTCAGTGAAGCCTTTGAGGTTTCTTTTTTTGCTTAATTGATTTAAAAAGAGGTGCCTGTCCCCTACCGCTTTAAAGCACTGGGGGTCAGGCACGATATCTATCAGTCAAATAACACACTGACTGGAAGCTTGTTTTGGATTCGTGATATTGCTTCTGATAAGAGTGGTGCTACAGAGAGTGTCTTGATCTTATCTATTTGTTTTTCCTCTGGAAGTGAAATAGAATTGGTTATCACTAATTCTTTAATCATGGAGTCTTCGATCCTACTCATCGCTGGTCCAGAGAGTACTGGATGTGTACAGCTTGCGTAAACTTCCTTAGCGCCACTTTCAATTAGGGCATTTGCAGCGGATGTTATAGTTCCAGCCGTATCAATAAGGTCATCAACCATAATGGCTGTTTTCCCTTCAATAGACCCAACAATATTCATAACCTCGGAGACATTAGGCTCAGGCCTCCGTTTATCTATAAAAGCAATAGGTGTATTTAGTAATCTGGCCATTTTCCTTGCACGTACAACACCACCAATATCAGGTGCGACAACTACGACATCATCAAGAGATTTTTCTTTAAAGTGTTTTGCTAGTAGTGGAACCCCATGCAATTGGTCTACTGGAATATCAAAGAAACCTTGTATTTGAGGAGCATGTAAATCTAAGGTAACAACACGAGAGACCCCTGCAGTTTCTAGTAGATCGGCAATAAGTTTAGCGGTAATGGGTTCACGAGAACGTGCCTTGCGGTCTTGTCTGGCATAGCCATAATAAGGCATGACAACATTGATCGATTTTGCTGAAGCTCTTTTCAACGCATCAACCATAATCAATAATTCCATTAAATATTCATTTGCAGGCTGGGATGTTGATTGTACAAGATAAACATCATAACCTCTTACACTTTCCTCAATATTGACCTGAACTTCCCCATCACTGAAACGGATGACCGAACTTTCTCCTAATGGGATTTCTAATGTATCAGAAATTTCCTTGGCTAGTGGCTGATTTGAATTTAATGTAAAAATCTTCATTTCTGAGGGGTGAGTCATTTTAAATTCCTCCATATGTAGAATTCATTACACAGATGTAATAGGCTTTTTTCTAGTGCTCTTCAAAGACGTTCAATCCATCCCCATATTATCTTATCTTTTAGCTCATGATACAAGTCATAACATCAAGAATCTATCCACGATCTTTATTTTTGAACAAAAGACTGACTTGATTCTAAAAATTCTCTCTTTGATACTTAAATAAGACATATATTTCACGTGCACCTATATCACAAAAATAAGGAGACGGTATTTACGTTTTGTGAAATTAGAACAAACGCGTGTACCTTCCCCCTATTTTAAGAAGAGATAGGACGAGCATTTCTTCATAGGGTATTTTTTCTGTTCATGAATTTTTTCTAATTTCTAAATAAAGTGTATTGACTGATAACACAAGATTTGTTATTATTAAAAATTTGGCAAAACACAACATGTATGTTAAACTTAATAGTGTTACCATATATGGAGGTGGATTTTTTGTTTCAAATTGGCGATAACATTGTTTATCCAATGCACGGTGCAGGTATAATTGAAGCCATAGAAGAAAAGGAAATCTTAGGAGAAACAAAACAGTACTATATCATAAGAATGTCAGCCAGTAATATGCAAGTCATGATTCCTAAGGATAAAATATCGAATTCAAATATCCGCCCAGTTACTGAAATAAATGCGTTAAAACACATCATACACATTTTTCAGCACGGAGAATCAGAGAAAGTGCCAATGAAACAAAGGTTTAAAGTGAACACAGACAAAATAAAAACAGGTAAATTACAAGAAGCTGCTGAAGTTGTACGTGATTTAATGCGTATAAAGAAAGAGACTTCACTTAATACAAGCGAAAAACAATTGTTTGACAACGCACATAAATTTTTAATTAGTGAACTGAAATTAATTAAAGGGATCACTGAAAATCAAATAAAAGTATTCCGTTAAAGATCATTATAGATAATGTATTACATTTCCCGAAAATATCCTGAATTTAAAAAAGCCTGTCTTCCCTTTGTTTTGTTGAAAGGAAGGACAGGTTTTTTGCTGTGTAAAATACCATTCATCTCAAATGCTCTAGAATCTGCAAAACGCGTAAAAAAGGATTCCCTAGATCATTCGTGTTTTCAGAAGCCAACTGTTTCATCTCCTCGACACATGCAGTGTAATCCTGATTGATAACCAACTCGAGTGAATCGATCTCTCCTAAGTGTTCAGTCATATAACCAACCGGAACATAAGGAGACCAAAACATATACACTTTCTCAGGGAAGTTCTGTAGCATCATATCAGCATATTCCTTTTGAACACCATGCTTTTGTTTGATCTTTTCGACTGTCTGTTGATTATTACCGTAATATAACCCTCTAATATGAGTGGTAACTTCACACAAATAGGCAATATTATTCTTCAAATCTAGTCCAATCACATCGAGTTCTGATAACCCTCTTAATCCACCACCAGGAATACGGACATTGTAATCGACAAAGTCACAGCCCTTGATGCTTTTTAGGTAGGCTCCTACTATGTATTCTCCTATGTCTGTTTGCATTAAATTCTCCTCTTCTTACAAGTTTTAGATATTCCACTCAAGTTCTTTTGTCACTTTAATCCAAAATAAAACACTATGAGAATAATAATTCCTAAGAACCCTACGCCTAAAAGGGTCAAACTTTTGTTATGGTTTATAGCTTTATTCGAATTGTTTTGCATGAGTAAAACTATAGACATGGTAATAATAATTGTAAAAATAGGGATAATGATTGCGAATACTTTTGGCATTTAACATCCCCCCCTATCTGTACAATTAACGTTTTTTACTTTCATCAAGATTCACCCAATACTCTTTCAATGTTTTATAAAATTTTTATAGGTTTTAGGAATACAAAGTATAGTGGGGAAGGCTCACACAGTTATTAGTCTATCTTCCAAAGTCCATTCCAAATGATCTCTTCTTTCAATTGGGCGATGTTATTTATCGTATTTTTGGCAACATGTTCTTCTTTTATTTGCTTGGTTTCTTCATCCAAAATAGCTATCTTATCACCTTTTACTGCAATGATTTTCGCAGACCATTCCCCAGACAAAAAAACACGTAACCGAAATAAATTAACCTCTTCAGATACATCTCCCTGCAAAGGTTCGATTATTAGAGATTGGCTTATATCCTCCATGTCATCACCTCAATAGATTAGATCACTTTAAAACTTCTTCATCGTAATCCATCCTCTTTCTCTTTTCCAAAACCTCATCAAAATACTCCGTAAACTTCGACTCACCAGAATAAGAGATGGTTAAATACTCAATAGCGCGTGTCATCCCGATATACATTAGAGCCACTTCACGATTCTCATCTTCCTCAAGGGCGAACGGCATATTATCTGTATTCACCATAAATACAGCCTGGAAGTCCATCCCCTTACTACTATCAATCGTAGAGATCTTGGCTGTTCCATCTTCTTTTTTATAAAGCCTCTTTGTCTCTTGATTTTCTGTAATCCACGTAAAAGGAATGTTCATTTCTTCAAAAATTCGTTTAATCGTGCCGATGGCATCCACTTTGTAGGTTCTCTTTACTCGGTATAGGACAAGCATATCTTCATATGGTACTTTCTTCTGTTCATGGAGCTTTTTCATGGTGGAGGCTACTTTTCGGACTTCTTCTGTCCAACTTGTGGCTTGGATGATCGCAGGGTCAGGCCCTTTACGTCTTGTACTTTGAGGTGGGATAATTTCTTGGCCTTCTAAATCTCCTGCTACGACTTTACTGGTTTCGGAAAATGTTTGGAAGAATTCCCAAGCGAACTTAATGATCTGAGCTGTGTTTCGATAATTGATTTGCAGAATCTTCGACCGTCCTCTAAAATCCAATCCCGTATCCTGAACATAGCTTCTTTTACGGCGATAGATATTTTGGGCACGATCTTCTACCAAAAGCATTGAATATGTATCTTCGTTTAATAATAGACTGACAAGCCTTAGCCAATCAGGAGCAAAATCTTGTCCCTCATCGATCATGATAGCATCATATTTCGGTAAGATCGTCTCACCTTTTTCTAATTTTTCTAGCACGGCTGGCAGGTCTTTCTCTGAAGTCTTAAGGTCATATTTTAACCATTCGTGAAAATTACGAACTGTGATACCATCCATTGAATTTCGGTTTTCATCAGCCGCTTCAAAAAGATCAGCTGGGTCTTCCATTTTGGTGCGAACCATGGACTCAATAGATCTGGACAACGAGATGTTATAGCAAAGAATTAAAATGTTCCAGTCAGGATGCTCTTGTTTGATTATACGAGCGCGACTTGCCAAAATAAGTGTCTTCCCACTTCCAGCAACACCTCGGATCAAACGGTTCTTATCCCCTAATTGTTTTGCTAGCTTTTCCTGATGAATATCCATCGTCTTCAAATCATGCAAGGAAAGCAAAAGCTGATCTCGATATGGAGAAGGTTGCTTATATTCTCGGCTAATACGCACTTCCGGGAATAAGTGATAGCGAATTGCATTGATTTCACTCGGCTGCAAAGGCTCCTTTAAGCGAAATGGAATCTTGAACATGTTCAATAGCTTCTCTACTAAATTGTCCTCCGAGAATTCCTCTTTATCCGGATCCATTTCCTCTCTTGTTAAAACAAACATCGGATCGATCACTTCATATAAATCAGAACGCAAGCATTGTTCCTGGGATAAGCGTGTAAACACCGTGCCATATCCACAAGGAAACTTTAGCTTTGATTGGTACTTCCCTTCGTGATGAATCAAATTAGTATCCTTCTTCAATTTATTTTGAATCGTAAACATATACTCCATAGCCTGCTTTAAAGGTGACTTCTCTTTTTGCAGCCCATTACTAGATGTATTAATTAACCATTCATCCACATTGATTTGGTGCAATGTGTTCATGGTATAATCCTTCACTTCTAACACAAGCAAACCCAAGTTTGGTCCAATAATCACAAAATCAGGACGCTTTCCATCAATATCAGGTTCATAATAGATAATATAATCGTCATCCAAATGATTCTTTAACGTATGAAAAAGGATACGCTCACCAGAAGTTGCCGAACTACGTATGGTTTCAGGTACAGTTTGCGCCATATTCCCACCTCTTTTGTCGATGCATGCATTGTTATTGGTTATTTTAGCATAAATTGGTTATAGAATATGGAATTACAATAAAATGGTATAAAAGTTCTCAGACAATGGACTTAGCTAATATAAAAAAAGACTTCCACATTATTTTTTTATGCAGAAGTCCTTGTTTAGTTATTCACCTATAAATTCATATGATCATCTACTAAAATTAAAGATATAAAAATTCAAATACTTGCTTTCTTTTCAAATATTGATTGTATATAAAACTTGTATTAACTCGAATTAACTCTATATCCTTCATGTACCCCATAAAAGATAAATGGACAGACCCAAACTTTTCCGTCATCTGCTCAGTTGGCATAGCAAAAATATTAAACCACTCATACCCTTCAAATTGCGAAGATTGCTTCAACGCTTGCTCATACAAGTATTGCTTAGAAACATCTCCTACACCTGGTACATTATTCTTTAACTTGCCATTTTCATCAAAAGTAGTTGTATAGTACTTTGCATCTATAATATAAAAGTGCTTCTTTGCCTTATTATCATGCAGTATATCCGGAATTAGCGTGTCTGTTTCACTCTGACGCCCTGTTTTCGCATCAGTCCATATAGGGTTAGGAATAAATTTTTTGTAATGGTCATACTGATTTTGTAATACATAACCTAAAACTTTTTCCCAAACAACATGAAAAGTCCTCGTTCCAAGGAGCTTTAGTTGGTCATCAGCATTTGCACCCTTCTCTCTAGTCAGGAAGAAATATAAAGTTTTGAGGATTAAAAGTTTTTGGTCGGAAAATTGCTGCTGCATTTCATTTTCAATCATATAAAGCGCATGCTCTAAAGTTCCGATATCTTCCCATTCCACTTCAAACTCAAGAGGCGGATAGTCAAATATATCTATAAAAGATAATTGTTTCATATACCGACTACATACTGTAAGTACGTACTTATGAATCAAACGAATAAAGTCCTCTTC